>JAJDOH010000142.1 GCA_022340265.1 Deltaproteobacteria bacterium
CTGTCCAGTCCGACGCCTTCTACCAGAAACCCTAGAAGAACAGGGCCTAAGAGGTTGGCAAGGGAGATGACCATAAAACGGATACCCATGCTCAGTCCGGGATGTTCGGGATCCGACAGGTCGGCGACCATCACCATGGAAAGCGGCTGTGTCAGGCCGAATCCGAGCCCGAAAAGACATAAGGCAAGCGCAGTTGTAAAAAAAGATGACAGTCCTGGAATCAAACCGACGCCGGAGGCAACAGCCAGTACGGAGAAGGCCATCATATTCTTGCGGCTGAAGACTTGAAAGATTCTGCCGATAAACGGCCGGATAACGGTCATGGAGGCCGCGAAAATGGAAATGAGAAGGCCCACATCGGCTTCCTCCAGCCCGCGTTTCAAAAGCAGAACAGGCAAAAAGGAAGTCCGGAGGCTCACGGTGAAAATGACACCGAATGTGAAGGCAAGGACGGCCAGCATGCGTGAATCGGAAAAGGCCGTCGCGGCATGCCGCAGATCTCCCATGAGGCTGTATCGGCCCACGCGAGGCACCCCCGTGGATTCCCGAACGCCCGACACGATCAGGCCCGCAATGGAGAGCAGCAGCGACACCAAAAAGGCCTCGCGGTATCCGAACCGCGTGGCGATGATCCCTCCCAGCACTGGCCCGAGAGTTTGACCGAATGCCGCACTGAAGGTCAGGTAGCCGAATGTGCGCTCACGCCGAAGCGGGGATTCAAGACTCGCGACAAAAGACTGACTGGAGACAATGTGCAGCTGAAATCCCAAGCCTCCCAGGACCTGTGAGGTCATCAGGAAAAAGACGTTGGCGTGCAGGAGCAGCAAGGAGCTTGAAGCATTACAGAGCACCCCAAGCAAGAGCATCCGCTTCACGCCGAACCTGTCCGTGAATCCGCCGATGGGTACGGAAAGGAACAACGAAAGCAGGCTGAACGCACCGACAATGAGACCAATCAACGCAGGAGAGGCGCCCAGTTCCTGGGCCTCCAGAGGGACAAGCGGGAAAACCATGCCATATCGTACAAAGGTCAAAGAAAAGGCTATTAAGAGCAGGATGATGTTTCTCTGCATATGGCTTCACGTATCCCTTCTCAGCTGCTTACAAAAAGCTTCCACCACGCTCCACGTCCCCCTGAATAGTCGGTATCAAATCCGGTGGCCTCGCCCCTCTTTCCAGCACTGCATTCATCCCGTCAGGACGCAGCATTTCTTCCGGTATGCAACAGCCAGCGTTGACGACCATAAGGGATTCCGGAGACAGGATGTCAATTATCGCTCTTTTCTGGTTTCTTCCGCGTTGTCGGGGCCTTAATTTCTTCTCAAGCAGCATGTCCAACTGCAGGATAAGAGTCTCTGACTGGGGGTTTGCTCCGTTCTCACAACCTATTCTTGCCAGGCAAGGTCAAATTTCATTGATCTTTTCCAAGCCGGGGGTTATATTCTTACATAAATCTTACTCATGTTTGGAGGTCGCAATGCAAACCAAATTATCAAGCAAAGGGCAAATTATTATACCGAAGGTATTAAGATCCCGGTATAACTGGAATGCCGGTCAGAAGCTCTCCGTAATTGATACCGGTGACGGCATTCTATTAAAGCCTTCTCGCACTTTTGAAAACACCGAACTTGAACAAGTCGCCGGCATCCTAAAATATTCAGGGGAACCCATTTCAATCGACGGCATGGAAGAGGCCATAAAAAAAGGCGCTCTGGAGCATAAACAATGATTTCGGTCGATACCAACGTGATTGTTCGCTTGCTGACCGGTGATGATAAACTTCAATTTGAAAGAGCGAAAGCACTGTTTGAGAAGGAAAAGGTCATTATCACAACATCCGTAATTCTTGAATGCGAGTGGGTCTTGCGGTATGCATATCACTTCAAACCAGTTGCAATCATGAACGCATTTAAATCCTTATTCGGCCTGTCAAATGTCCGGCTGCAGGATCCTGTTTCAATCGCCGATGCCATTGAATGGCATCTAAAGGGAATGGATTTTGCGGATGCCATTCATTTAGCGCAATCAAAGGACTCGGAAGTATTTGTGACATTTGACAAAGAATTCATAAAATCAGCATCGGAAATTACTACCATTTTAGTCAGAGAGCCATAACATCCAGTCCGTTCGAAACCGCACCCCATAGCCCTGGCCGAAGATATTTGAAATTTCAAAACGACTCTAAAAGGAACGCCTTAATTCAAACCCTTTGTAGTCGGACGAAAAGCCGAACGCTTTTAGTGACGCACCATAGGGGCTGTCTGTAGCTTTCCGGTTGTTGATTTCTTCGATCCGGATGGATCTAACCGGATTGAATGCTCTGTTCACCAAATCTTTAAACAGTTGATAATACCGTCTCAAGTGAATTGAATCGGGTGGCTCATGAATTTCAAGGCGTTTGTGGTTTCCTTTGGAAACCAGAACAAGCCTGTTCCCGTGAAACACCAGGTGGGTTGAAGGGATTCGCGACGGCAAGGGACGGGTGAGTCCCTCCGGCTTGATGCCGCAAAGGGAAGCGGGGTCCGTGGCATTGACCCAGAACACAATATCATCGGACGGCGGTTTCCGGAGAAAACGGAGCGCTTCGAAGGAGATGAATTGGGGACCGGAGATGCCCTTAAAAAAGCAGCCGGAAGTGATTTCGCCTGAAAGCTCCATCAGGCGAAGGACCCTGAATAATTTGTCCCACCGGAGCAGCGGCAGTTCCCGGGTCAGCAGTTGACGAAACAGGATGCCGTATCTTCTAAAAAGCTGTCGCACCCGGTCCTTTTCTATTTCCGTTTGCGCAACCGGGTCTTCCCCATCGGTCTCCTGTTCCAGGAGATACCAGTTGCCCACGGGGGCACTTGGTGACTTCCACCGGTTGAATGATCCGAGCCTGCTCCGGGATCTGGTGTCATTCACTTCCCGAGGGATAAATCCGGATAGAATGCCTGATCGCACCACCGCGAATGTATCGTTGCTCACCCGCCCCCGCCAGGCAGCTTCCCACAGTCTGCGGGCCGTCTCCCGGACGTCCCATGCGCAGTGGCGCGAAAGCGCCAGCAATCCGTATCTCCCGCGTTTATCGGGGAACAAATCAGCGATCGGTTCCCTTTTTCCGGTCTTCTGAGCCTTAAACAGATCAAGATCCGAATGAAAGGCAAATCCCAGTTTCTCCTTGCCGCCGCCAAACCACGTAAGTTCACTGGATTGCATCAGGCTGTCCAGCCAGGAGGGATAATAGGGAGAGATGCGCGCAGGAAGAATAAACTCCTCCCAGGCGCCGGCAGGTTCACAGAGCCCGAAAAGCTGTTCCATGGAATCCTGCAGGCTTTCCAAGGTGTCTCCCGGTTTTGTCACATGTTGAAAGGCCGCCAAAAACAGTTGCAGATCATCCGCCGGTCGGACGGGTATTTGGGGTTGCCGGGCCCTTCGCGCCAGTCTCAATAGGATCTCAAAATTCTCCCGGTCACAGATCTCATCATCAATCGTGCCCGTTGTAAACTTCCCCTTGATGATCCGCTCAAGTTCCATCAAAGTAAGAAGTGCCTGCTCTGCTTCATTGGTTCCGCCCAAAATGGACAAGATCCATTTTTCCGGAACAGGGCCGTAAATCGAGAGCCACTGCCCCAATAAATTGTACGCATTCACTTCTCTTTCCTCTATGGATAAATCCTTCGCCGGGCTCTCATATTGAGGATGCGAAAAGGAAAAAGCGCCACAGAGCCGTGGCAGCAATTCCAGTGAGCAGACAGAGTCCCCACCGGCACCGGGGATTTTGAACCAGGCCAGTTTGTGCTCAATGGTTTTGACCGCATCCGGTTCGGCGATGCCATGATCCCTTTCCATTGATTGGAGCAGTTCATGCCATTCATCCCTTGAAAGAAACACCCTCTCTTTGACCCAGTCCAGCAGGTCTCCCGGTGTGGAAGGGGCGTATCCCGGAGCGGTTCGCTGAAGTTTCCGGGTCAAATCCAGGATTAATTCCGGTGAAAAGAGAGGCTGCGACGTTTTCGTGCCCATGATTTCCCGGATCAGATCATCGCTTAAGCCGGAGCGCTTGCCCCCCGCGGGCGAGTCATCCTCGTACATATGGGTGTTGGTCTGCTGCCAGATCACACTGCCTGCAAAGACCGACGCTTGCGTGGTGCGGCACTCGCCAATCCTGATCTTCCCCTGATGCAGCTCATCCATGATCTGTTTCAAATGCTCCAGATCAAAATCATCCTTGAGACAGGCCCGCCAGGTTTCCAAGAGAATGGGGAAATCCCGGAAATTCAAGACCGCATCCATCAGTTTCTTTGCGCGAAGCCGGTTCAGCCACAAAGGCATCCGCTTTTTGAAACCGGCCCTCGGGAGGAGCAATGCCCGGCCGGCATTCTCACGGAACCTGGCACCGAAATATCCGTTTCTCTCCAGGCACTCCCGCAACAGGCGCTCCACATTGTCCGCATCCACCAGGTCGAGAATTTCATGCACATCAAGGGCATGGGGCAGCAGGAGCACGATGCAGTCATCATCCACAAATGCCTCCAGTGCGGTGTGATATTGCTTCTCCCAGGCAGCGGAAAGAGCCATGGCAAAAGGCCGGTTAATCCTTCCGCCCCACAGGGTATGCAGGATCACCTGCTTGCTGTCCGCCTTGTTCAACGGATCCTCAAAATGTTCGATCAGCAGGTGATGGCGATGGGGAAGGTCCGCCTCGGTCATCCGTCGCTGCAGTTTTAAAAAACCGATGAGTTCGGTAGCGGCTACCGGCGACATGTACCGGTCATTTAACAGATGTTCCCGGAAACCTGTTTCCGACCGTTCCAATTGCTCGTTGGCCGTCTCCAGAAACAGCCCGATTTTTTCCGAAAAATGAAAATCCCTGTTCCTGGCTTCCGCCCGCCAGAAAGGAATGATGCCGGGACGTCTCTCCACGGGTGCCACTTCCACGTCATTGTGGGTGATTTTCAGGATACGCCAGGTCTGGGGTCCGAAAGCAAAGGTTTCGCCCACGTGCCGTTCCCAGACGAACTCTTCGTCCAGTTCACCGATCCTGGCCCGTGATTCCCGGATCCGCAGATTGAAATACCCCCGATCCGGGATCGTACCGCCGGCCATGTAGACGAGCATCAGGACACCGGATTTGGCCCGAACGGTGTTGTCGATGCGATCCAATGAGACCCGGGGTTTCAGCTCCCGAAGCCTGGTACCGGCATATCTTCCAGCCAGCATTTCCAGGACCAGGTCAAACTGTTTTCGTGTGAGCGGGTGGAAGGATGCATTGGTTTTCAAAAAGGCAAAGAGCCCGTCCATATGCCAAGTTTCCACGCCGGTCATGGCCAGGATGATTTGCGCCAGCACATCCAGGGGGCACTCTACCGGCTCAATGGTTTCCATATCCCTTTTCATAACGGCCGGCGCCAGTACCGCGGCATTGATAAAATCCCTGCCGTGAATGGGAAACAATATTCCTCGGCTCTCCTCTCCCACGCCGTGGCCCGAGCGGCCGATGCGCTGGATGGCCGATGATATGGCGGGTGGAGTCTGGATCAATACCACTTGTTCCAGATCCCCGATATCGATGCCCAATTCCAGTGAGTTGGTGGCAACAATGGCTTTGAGTTCGCCACGTTTGAGCTTCTGCTCCACCACCAGGCGCAACTCCTTTGACAGGGAGCCGTGATGGGAATAGGCCAGTTCTTCGGGCTCTCCTTCGTTGATCAAACGGGCGACCTTCTCGGCCATTCTTCGGCTGTTGGTGAAGAGAAGCGTGGATCGATTTTTGTGAATGATCTCTTTGAAGGATTCGATCAGTGCCGGCCACCGGGAATCATCCACCATCCTTTCCCCGGCGTCTGCGGGAAAATCGACCCGGAGGGTCATCTCTTTTTGCATGTCCGACTGAATCAGGGTTACCGGGCGCTTCTGATAGACCGGTTCATCAACATCACCCTGCATCCGGTAACCGCCAATAAACTCGGCGATCCGCTCCATGGGTTTCACCGTGGCGGAAAGAGCGATCCTCTGAAATTCTCCACTGAGGGGGACCAAACGGTCCACGGCCATCATGAGATGAACCCCTCTTTTTCCGCCCGCCACCGCATGGACCTCGTCTAAAATCACCACGGCCACCCCTTCCAGCATTTTGCGGCTTCCTTTGGAACTGACCAGAATGTTAAGGCTTTCAGGGGTCGTGATCAAAATTTCAGGCGGCGTGCGAAGCATTCTCCGCCGTTCGTCCGCAGGCGTGTCCCCACTCCGGGTGGCGACCCGGATATCCGGAAATATTTCCCCTTTTGCCTGAAACCGGGCCTTCAATTGCCTTAGGGGCGTGATGAGATTACGCCTGACGTCGTTGTTCAAGGCCTTTAGGGGAGAGATATAGATTGCACGTATTTGACCGGGCGGCCAATCATTGCTCACCAGCCGATGGATGGCCCACAAGAAAGCGGCAAGGGTCTTGCCGCTCCCGGTGGGGGCGGTGATCAACAGGTGTTTGCCGGAAGCGATGAAGGGCCAAGCTTTTTCCTGGACATCGGTGGGTGATCCGAAGGTCTCAGAAAACCACTCTCTGATAATGGGATGAAATCCGGTTTTGGTAAGGGTCATACAGCAAGGTAATCCTTGTCCACAGGTTTGTCGGCACCGGTTTCAATGGATATTTCCGGCGTGTTGATCAAATAGGCGCCGTAACGTGGTTCTCATGAAAGGGGTTCCAGATCCTGCAATATCCGTTTAAGGGGAACTGCACGCACCTTGAAAATACAGTGGTGTCAACCGAATTTTCAAGGTACAGCCCTGTTCCGCGAAGAAATAGACGCGTTCGAAAAGGAGAAATAATATGAAAATGGCGGTGAAACCCGGTCAAAACAATGAAAACTGCTCATGCACCCTGGGTCTTCTCTTCCATTTCGATCGTACCAAAGAAACGGGCTGTTTTGATGAAAACGGCTCAAGAAAAGAAGAAATCTTCATCTCAAGAGGGCGACCGTTCAGTGACCGGCGGGAGGCATGTGAAAGAATAAGCCTAAGTCTTGCCCGTTTCAGGCCCACGTAGAGAAGCCCTTTTTCCTCCTCGTCATCACGATCACCAAAGAGGGTGCAGGGGAGGAGACGAGCCTCGCATCTACTCCGGCCTCTGAAAAATCCGCACCTATTTTTTTTGCAGAAACCTGGCAATCACAAGCTTCTGGATTTCGGATGTGCCTTCATATATCCTCAAAGGACGGATTTCGCGATAAAGCCTTTCCACGGTGGAACCTTTTATGACGCCCACGCCCCCATGGATCTGAACCGCCTGATCGATGGTCCGCCAGGCAGCCTCCGTAGCATACAATTTGGCCATGGATGCCGCCAGGGTCACGTCGAGAGCGTCATTGTCTTTCTTTATGGCGGCCCTGTACACCAGAAGCCTCGCCGCCTCAAGTTCGGTGGCCATATCCGCCAGTTTGAACATGATCCCCTGTTGTTTCGCGATGGGTACGCCAAACTGAACCCTTTCAGGCGCATAAGAAAGGGCCTCTTCCAGGGCGGTCTGCCCCATTCCTACCGCTGCGGCCCCAACTGTCATCCGCATCAGATCAAGGGTGCCCATGGCCAGTTTGAACCCGGTTCCAATCTTTCCCAGAAGGTTTTCCTTCGGAATCAAGGCACTATCCAGTCTCAGGCTCACGATATCATGGGAAGCCATGAGATCAAGCCTTTTTTCCACCTCAAAGCCAGGCGTTCCTTTCTCCACAACAAAGGCGGAAATGGACCTGGGATTTTCTTCGGATGGGGTTTTGGCAAAAATGACGGCCATATTGGAGGAATACCCGTTGGATATGAACCGCTTCTTGCCGGTCAGGGCATAACCGTCTTTCATTTCTACGGCCACTGTTTCCAGATTCGAGACATCGGAACCCGCATTGGGTTCGGTCAGGGCAAAGGTGGTCAAAATGTCTCCCGCAACCACCCCGGGAAGGTATTTTGATTTCTGTTCCTCGGTACCTCCCAGGACAATCGGGTAGGACCCAAGACCCTGCATGGCCAACGTGACGTCGGCCGGGCAGTACACGCCCGCCAGAACCTCCCGGGCCAGGCATATGCGAAGGGCGCAGACCCCGTACCCACCATATTCCCTGGGGATGAGGTACCTGAAAAGGCCTGCTTCGCCCATGCTTTTTCTGAGTTCCTGCGGAACTTCATTCACTTCCCCGTATTTGTCTCTGATGCTTGCCAGTTCACGGAGAGCGTATGACCGGCATTCCTCACGGTAGGTCAGGTCTTCCGAACTTAACATGGTTTCCATATTTGATATCCTCGGGCTTTACGCCAACTCTTTTTTTAAGATCTTACCGGTTGTGTTTTTGGGCAGTTCTTCCATGAATTCAAAATTTTTTGGGACCTTGTATTTTGCCAGACTCAGAAGACAGAATTTTTCAAGGGCTTCCCTCTCGAGTCTTTTACCAGGCCTGGGGGCCACAAAGGCCTTGGGAACCTCCCCCAGAGAAGGATCAGGAGTCCCGATCACCGCTACCTCTCCCACATCGGGATGTCGGTGGAGAACCTCCTCGATTTCGCGGGGAAATACATTGTAGCCGCCTGAAATGATGAGTTCACTCATGCGGCCTGTCATATAAAAATATCCCTCCTCGTCCTGGCGGGCCAGGTCCCCGGTGGATATCCAGCCATCCCGGATTTTCTTTTCCGTTTCATCCGGGAGCTTCCAGTACCCCGAAGTTCCGTTGGGACCTTTAAATATGAGTTCCCCCACTTCTCCCTTTTTGACGTCGTGCCCTTTTGAATCCACCAGCCGAACCGAAACACCGGACACGCACAGGCCGATGGATCCCGGTTTTCGCACGCCGTAGACCGGGTTGGCCGTGACAAGACCGGTGGATTCCGTCAGGCCGTAGACCTCAAGCATGCCTGCCTCGAACTTGCTTTCAAAAGCCTTGAGATGTTCCACGGAGAGGGACGCGGCCCCTGAGAGCCCCATTCTGAGGGAAGCGACGTTTCGGGGGTTGTCGTCGAAACTTGAAATAAGGTAGTTGAACATGGTCGGGACCCCGGCGAACCATGTCACGCCATATTTTGAGATGGCATCAAATACCGGTTCGCTCTGAAAACGTTCCATGACCACCGCCGATCCCCCGCTTGCCAGGGTCCCCCAGAAAGGGCTGGCATTTGCGAAAATATGATTCAGGGGCAAGCAGACAACCGCCACATCAGAGGGAGTCAATCCATAATTCTGCGCCATATTGCCCGCCCCGAACGTGACGTTCCGATGGCTTATCATGACCCCTTTGGGGCTTCCGGTGGTGCCCGAGGTGTAGAATATCATGGCTAGGTCATCGGCGCCTGGTTGTGCGGGGTTTCCGGACGCGCCGGTCCCGGGCATGGCGGCGAGGGCCTCCTCAAGGCGCTGCCCTTCCTTTTTCATGATGATGTTGGAGATAGAAGGGGCTTCTTGCTTCACGGCCTCGATTTCTCTACAAAAATGATCCGTTGAAATGAGCATACCCGCCATGGAATCATTCAGGATATGCGTGATTTCCCTTGCCGTATACATGGGGTTGACGGGTACCGCCACGGCGCCCGCCTTGACGGCTGCAAAATAGCCCAACAGCAGATCAGAGTGGTTGGGATGCAGAAAGGCAATCCGGTCGCCCCGCTTCACGCCCAGCCCGCACAAGTCTGAGGCCATGCGGCCGGTGGCGGCGTCAAACTCCCTGTAGGTGTATGAAGCCCCGGTTCCATAATCCATGATGAGGCGATGCTCGCCGAATTGCAGAACTTTTGTTTTAAGATATTGCGTTACATTGGGCCATTCCATGCTGTTTATCCGTTCCGTCCTCTCGCGGCCTTGGTGTCTGAATTGAATCTAAAAATAGACGCCCCCGATGGTCACACCCCCGCAGATGAACAGGGTCTGTCCCGTAATAAAACTTGCCTCGTCAGAGGCCAAAAACGCCACGGCATCGGCCACCTCTTCGGGTCGGCCCATCCTGCCCAGGGGTACATTTTTAAGAATGGCTTCGGTTTGGGGGCTCCCCGGCGGGTTGGCCTTTTCAAACAACTCGGTGGCGATGGGGCCGGGGGCCACATTGTTGACGTTGATGTGATAAGGCGCCAGCTCCAGGGCCCAGGTCCGGGCCAGGCCGATCAAACCTGCCTTACAGGCCGAGTAAACGGTCCTTTTCACTTTGCCCAAACTGGCGCGGGAACTGATATTGACGATCTTTCCGTAGTTCTCCTTTTTCATGAAAGGGAGCACATGGCGCGTGCAAAAAAAGGCCCCCTTAAGGCTGACCTGAACAACCCGGTCCCAGTCATTCTCGGTGACGTCTTCCAGGGATGCGGGGGCCACAATCCCAGCATTATTCACCAGGATGTCAATTTTGTGGAAACGTTGGGATATTTCTATTATGGCCTCCCCTACCGCCGTTTGATCTCCGATATCCACCGTAAGGGCCATGGCCCGGATCCCTTCACCACTGATTTCCCTTGCCGTCTCATGAACCTTTGGGAGAATATCCAGGAGGGCGACGGCCCCCCCTTCCCGGGCTATCTTGAACGCGACGGCCTTGCCGATTCCCTGTGCGGCGCCTGTTATGAGTGCCACGTGTTCGTTGAATCTTCCGTCCTTCACCATTGTATTCGCCTCCATTTTCAAAATAGCCGATCCATCATGAAGATCCGTCTTCGCCACCCACAAGGGCCACGGCCCTTACGGGACTTCCGGTACAACCACCCAGCGGCAGGGGGAAACCCGTGAACAGAAACCGTTTCTCCGGTATTTTATCCAGGTTGGCAAGATTCTCATATATGGGGACCTTCTCTCCCAGGAGATAAAAATGCACCTTGCGCGTCATGTCCGAATTATCCTCGATATTGGAGAGATCCGTGCCCACCGCTTTCATCCCCCGGTCCCTCAGCCATTTTGCGGCGTCAAGGGCCAGGCCGTTTGCCTGATGGAAATCCTTGTCCGCCCAATCTCCACGCCATGCCCGAATGAGTACCATGTCCCCTTCCCGAATTTCAAGATGGTCCTTGGCAAGGGTGCGTTGAACCAACTCCGAATCCACAGGGTGGCGCAATTCTTTGTCGCTTACATCCAGCAGGATCGCGCTGCCGAAAAAGTGGTCCAGGGCCTGCCGGTCAATACACTCCCCACCCGGATGAAAATGGACGGGGGCGTCCACGTGGGTTCCCGCATGATCCGAGATGAGGAGTTGCCGGGTGGCAAATCCTTTGCAGGGTGGCTTGTACCGGGGAGCGGTAAAGTCGTGGTTGACAAAATCGGTAATGACGATGCGCGGATGTGAAGGATGAGTTGTAAGCCCGTCATAAATTTTATGGGAGAGATCGATGGCTTTCATGGCAATGCCTTTCCAAAATATTTTCTGTATCCAAATTTGGGTCTACTATATCCTCAGATGAAATCTATTCAGCCTTTATTGAAGAATTTCTCAGAAGAGGTCCCAGAGGTTCTCTCTTCTTGTCATGTTTTCATGGGTGTCTTCGAGAATGATCTGTCCTGTCCGCATTACATAGATCCTTTGGGCAAGGGAAATGGCCATTTTAACGTTCTGTTCCACCAAAAGGATGGCGGTCCCCATTTTCTGGATCTCCTTTAAAACACTTCCCAGGTCCCTGACCAGATTTGGCGACAACCCCAGACTGGGCTCGTCGAGCATCAGGAGATCGGGGCCAACCAGTATGGCCATCCCCACGGCCAGCTGTTTTTGCTGGCCGCCGCTCAGCGTGTCCGCCATCTGTTTTTTCCTCTCCTTTAGAATGGGGAAAAGCCTGTAGACATCTTCCAGCCTTTGGTCCAGCGCTGATGTTTTGCCGATTGCGTAGGCAGCCAGCTGCAGGTTCTCCAGTACGGAGAGATTGGGAAAGAGCGATTTTTCCTGATGTACAAAGGAGAGCCCTTTTCGAACATTGATTGCCGGGGAATTGTTGACGATTTTCTCCCCTTTGTAAAGGACCTCTCCGACCTTTGTCTTCAAAAAGCCGCATATGGTCTTTAACAGGGTGGTTTTTCCGGCGCCGTTGTGCCCGATGAGCGCGACAAATTCTCCTGCATCAACATTCAGGGATGCTTCGAAAACGACCTGCTTCTCCTTGTAACCCACATCAAGATTTGTCACTTCAAGCAGCAATTGTTTTTCCTCGCTCAGCAAATGGTTATCATATGCCGAAATAGATTTCCCCCAATTTCGGGTCGGCCATCAATTCCTCGGCGCTTCCCTGGGCCATCTTACGGCCCTCTGCCATAAAGTAGACCGTGTCCGATATTCCCCTTACGACCTCCAGATTGTGCTCCACAATGCATATGGTTTTCCCGGATTTGGCCAACCTTTTGATAATATTCATAAATTGTTCAACCCAGTTAGGGTCGACACCCGAGGATGGTTCGTCAAGAAGCAGGATCTCCGCCTCGGTGGTCAGAAGCCGTGCAATAGCCAGAAGCTTCTGTTCGGCATAAGAAAGACTGCTGGCGATTTCCGACGCCTTTTCCGAAAGGCCCACTTTGTCGAGATAGGATAAAGCTTCTCGGAGGTCGGCGGCGCCTTCTTTTTTGACCCGCCACGGCATAAAAAAAAGTTTGAACAGACTCTCGCCGCTCTGGTTTTGTCTGGCGATCAAAAGATTATCCAGAACCGTCATCCCCTGAAACACGCGCACATCCTGCCACGAACGAACAATGCCGCTATGAGGCATTCGATGAGCCGCCACATGGGTGATCTCTTTATCCTTGAAATAGATCTCTCCCTTATCCACTTTCAGAAATCCGGTAACCAGATTAAATGCCGTGGTCTTTCCACAGCCGTTTGGCCCTACCAGGGCGGTAATCTTGCTTTTTTCAAGGCTCATGAAAAAATTATCCACGGCCTTGAGCCCTCCGAACGACTTTGAGATTCCTTTGACTTCAAGGATGGGACCGTGTTGCGCATCTTCTTCAAACCCGGATGTCTCTTTCGAATCCTTCTCGGGGTCAACGTCAGAGGGCAACGCCTCATTGGCAATCGGTTTTTCCGTTGACTTCTTAAACCGAAAATACTCCGGTATGAGTCCTTCTGGCCTGAATCGCATAAAGAGGATCAGCAGGGCGCCGTAGATAAACCCACGAAGGGGAACAATAAGATTGCTTGCGCCGGGCAGAAAATTGAGAATCTCGGGGATAATGATGAGGAGAAAGGCTCCGACGGCAGACCCCCACAGGTTTGCCGTACCGCCCAGAACCACCATGGCGATGATGAGAATGGACTCGTCAAGGCTTCCGATGGCGGGACTGATGAATTGGGTATAGTGGGCGAAAATAGCTCCGGCACCTGCAGCAATGCCGGTTCCCACCATAAAGATGATGATTTTG
This sequence comes from Deltaproteobacteria bacterium, assembly GCA_022340265.1. GTDB lineage: Bacteria > Desulfobacterota > DSM-4660 > Desulfatiglandales > Desulfatiglandaceae > NaphS2. The sequence continues at coordinate 13,337 of JAJDOH010000142.1, forward strand.
AATTTGATCACGTTTTTGCCCAGGGAAGTGACGGCCCGCTCATCCTCGCGGATGCCCTTGAGAACCCGGCCGAAAGGGGACTTGGTGATCTTCAGACAGACCCAGTAGACCAGGAAGACAAACAGGACCATAAAGGGTAGGAAGTGGGCCGGCGTCTCCACCGCAAACCCGAATATTTGGGGCTTTGGGACACCGAAAATCCCCGAATCGCCGCCGGTGATATTGTAGAGCGAGAGCATCAGATGGAAGATTACCATCTGGAAGGCTATGGTAAACAGGATCAGGTATTCTTCCTGGACCCTTATGAAAGGGGCGGCAAAAATGCCCCCGAAAGCTGCCGTGGCGATGATGGCAACGGGAATTCCGGCGAGGAAGTTCCAGCCGAAATGCATGGTGATATTGGCCGATACATATCCACCGATACAAAAAAAGGCGGCATGGGCCATGGATGCCATACCCCCGTATCCCAAAATCAGATTAAGGGAAACCGTCAGGGCCACAAATATTAATGCAAGATTCAGCGTATGGGATAGGTATTCCAATCTTAGCTCCCTCTTGTTAAACGCTTTTTCTTCCCATGAGCCCTTCCGGTTTCACCAGAATTACCAGAAAAAGAATGAAAAAAGTCACAACCATTTTATATTCGGTGGGAAGGACCATGATGATCAGGCTCTCCGCTATGCCGAGTATCAGACCTCCGATAACCGTTCCCTTGAGGTTCCCCACACCGCCTAAAAACACGGTGATAAAGGAGATCAAAAGAGGATGCAGACCCATGTGGGGGTTGGCAGGTCGATCCAGGGTCGCCAGAAAGGACGCAATTCCCACGAAAAGGGATCCTATGCCGAAAACCAGCAAATAGATCTTTTTGGCATCAATGCCGATAAAGGTCGCCTTCTCGGGATTACTGGATACGGCGCGTATCATCATCCCCGCTCTGGTGTGGGCCAAAAAATGAAACAATGCGGCCATGACGGTCCAGGCCAGAAAAACAGTGAACAGATCGATGGATGTAAAGGTCACCGGGCCCAGGGATATGATGCTTTCCGGGAAACCTTCCAGGGGCCTTGAATCCGGCCCGAAAATGAGAAGAATCAGGCTCTGTCCTGCGATCATGATCCCCATAGCCGTCAGAAAAATGGAGAGTTGGGAGGCATTCTGCTCTCTCATGGGGCCATAGGCAAAACGTTCTATGGCGCAGCCGGCGATTGTGGCTGCAACAAGACCCGCAAGAAGCGAAGGGATGAGGGGGAGCGATAATCCCGCCGACACAAGAATAAGATAAGATGCCAGGGTGTAGACTAAACCGTGCGCAAAGTGAAATGTCCGAGTTGTATTGTATATGATACCCCAGCTTACACCCAACAGCGCGTACAAACTGCCGGTGATAAGACCCCTAACCAAGAGCTGCAGAAATAAGCCCACCGCATTTACCTCCGCTTCCTGCCTTAAGCCCGGGAAATTTGACGATTCTTATCTCTTTTTAATGATGACCGGCTTTCCCTTTTGAATCTCAAACAGGACCACCGGCTTTTCGCAAGTACCGTTTTTCTTGAATTTGATATAGCCCCCGTAGATGCTCTTGAACTTGGGATCCTCCCATATGGCCTTTTCCAACTGGGAACCATCAAGGGGGTTGCCTCCCTTGGCAACGACTCGGGCTACCAGATCTTTTAAGATATAGGTCAGTTCATAATAATTGGCCGCATAGAAATCCGGGTCTTCTCCGTACTTCTTTTTGAATGTGGAAACGAACCGCTTTGTCCACGGATCATCGGAATTCACATCAAAGAACTCGCTGGCAAAGAGATAGCCTTCGGATGCGTTGCCCGTTACTTTTTCCATGTCGCCCGAGTGCTCCGTACCGCAAATGGGCGCTTTGACCCCCATCTTTCGGACCGCCTTGATCACATAACCCACATCGAGACCGGTGCTGGGACAAAAGATGATGTCCGGGTTCTTTGCTTTTATGATGGATGCCTCAGAAGTGAAATCCGTGGCGCCGGTTTCGTGCATCTGTTCGCTGACCACCTTCCCACCCAATTTTTTCCAGTACTTGGTGCCCGCATCGTTTAAGGAAATGGGTGCCGTCTGGTTGGCATAAATGGTGGCCATGGTGCGGTAGCCCATGTCCCAGAGGTATTTCAGGGTGAAAGGGGCGATTTCATTGCCCAGCATTCGGGTGTTATGGAGATAGGGGATGTTGATCAACTTGGGGCTCGATGCCCCCCCGTTAAAGACAATAATCTTTTTCTGATTGGCCATTGCCATGATGGAAAGGGTGGGCGCGCTGAAGGAAGATAGGATGGCCGGAACCTTGTCAATGGATGTCAGCTTTCTAAAAGCATTTTGTGCCGGTGTGGTGAGCCCTGATTTGTGATCCTCCACCACGCCGATAAACTTATATCCTCCCGGACCGCCTTCCTTGTTGATTTCGTCAATGGCGATGTTTGTACCTCTCTCCATTGTCATGCCGTACCATGAACCGGATCCGGTCATGGCCAGAATTTCGCCAAACTTGAACTCCTTTGCGTCATTTGCATAACTCATTGAAGCTGTGAACACGAAAACCAAACCGACCAAGCAAAAGAACTTCCATTTCTTCATAGCAAGTCTCCTTAATTAATGATTTAATGAATTGAATGAGGACCGGGATTCAGAATGCCGCTTCATCAATCTGTCAAAAACCACCTCCCTTCATTGGACCGGCCAAGCACCACCACGGCAGCCGACTTTGCCCTTGACGTCCCGCCGTGCCCAAATATTCCGATTAAAGTCAAAAACCGGGAACCCGGGACAAAAATTCCATGAGCACCAGCCTTGCCCGATGGATATGCGTTTCCATTGCCCTTTTCGCCGCTTCGGCATTCCCATGGCGAATCGCGTCGACGATCGCTTCATGGTCGTCGAGGTAATCATCAAAAGCCGTTACCGCGAGAGAAGTGTATCGATGTCTGGTAATGCGGAGGCGAATCTCTTCAATGATCCAGTTCATCTTTTCGTTGCTGCACTTCTCCCTAAAGACCCGGTGAAACACCTGGTTGAGCGGGACCCACTTTTCCACCGGATTCTTGTCATTCAGCGTTATCTGTTTTAGTTTATTGTTGATATCGGTGAGCTTCTTTATATCGACAGGGGTAAGATGCGGTGACGACCATTCCACGGCCTTGCTTTCCAGAAGTTCAAGAAGCGTGTAAAAATCCTCAACTTCCTTGGGAGATATTTTTGTAACAAACGCTCCCTGGTTGGGCACAAGCACGACAAATCCCTCCTTTTCCAACTGGATAAGGGCTTCCCTTACCGGCCCGCGGCTGCACTGGAATTGTTCGGTTAACCGGTTTTCGGGAATCCGTTCACCGGGTACCACCTTTCCAAAAATAATCTCATGCCGGGTTTTGCTGTGAATCCTTTGTTTTAAGGTTACCGGGCTCTTTTCGGCCATTTCATACACCCTGAAAAATTGTTGACAACATTGTCGACAATCATGTAATACAGTCGCATCAACTTTATGTCAAGGGATTTTTTTTATATAACATCAGCAGAAAAAACAGTGTCCAACCTCTTGCATTTTAAGGAGCCGCCTCATGCCGGAAATTTTTGAAACCTCCTCTCTGGGACCACAGGCTCTCCAAAACCGCACCGTTCGTTCCGCCACCTGGGAAGGGTTGGCCGACAAGAACGGATTTGTGCGGCCGGAGCTGGTGGAAATGATGGGTGAATTGGCCAGGAACTCGGTGGGGCTGATCATCCCCGGTTATTTCTATGTGGCGAGGGACGGACGCGGCCTGCCCTGGCAGGCCGGTGTCTGGGATGATGCCCATATGGAGGGGCTTATCCGGATATGCGAAGCGGTCCACCGTGAGGGAGGGGTGGTGATGGCTCAGATCGCACACGCCGGGGGGCGAACCCGTCCAGAGCTTATTGATGGGCGCACGCCTATGGCGCCCTCGGCCGTTGAGGGATTTTCCTTCGGCAAGACCCCGCGGGAGATGACTCTCAAAGAGATCAGGACCGTTGTTTCTTCCTTTGCTCAGGCTGCCCGCCGAGTGAAGGACGCCGGGTTTGACGGTGTTCAACTTCATGGGGCCCATAATTATCTCATCAGCCAGTTTCTCAACCCTCTGGTCAACCGGCGGCAGGACCAATATGGCGGGTCCTCCGGGAAGCGTAGCAGGTTTCTGTTGGAGGTTTATGATGGGGTTCGGGAGGCGGTTGGCGAAAAATATCCCCTTATGATTAAAATTAATTCAACGGACGGCCCGGAAGGGGGGATAACGCCCAATGAGGCACTAAGGGTTGTCAGTGCCCTTGCGGACCGCGGGCTTGACGCCGTTGAGATAAGCGGGGGTATGGCCGGATCGGACCGTTACCGTCCTTCCCGGAAGGGGATTAACAATACATCTCAGGAGGCTTATTTCAGGTCGGCCGCGAACCTTTTGAAACAGCAACTGGATATCCCGGTGATCCTGGTGGGGGGTATCAAATCCCATGAAATCGCTCAGGATATCATCAACAGCGGGGACGCCGACTATCTTTCCTTCAGCCGGGCTTTGATCTGTGAACCCCATCTCATCTCGAGATGGGGCAGGGGAGATCTAACAAGGTCAAGGTGCACCTCCTGCAACCTTTGCCTGGGAGAAGGTTTAAAAGGGAGTGGAATTTCATGTGTGGAAATGGATCGCCGAAAAAATCGATAGGGGGCATCGGTCCGCAAAACCGGGACGTTGTGAAAACGCTAAGAGGAGGGACTTAATTTGACCATTAAGAATAACGACCACCAGCACTTGAAAGTATTTGTTGCGGGAGCCGGAACCATGGGACACGGCCTAGCCCTAGTGATGGCCGGGGCCGGCCATACGGTAACACTGGCGGATCTTGACACAGAGCTTCTGGACAGTGCGATCTCCCTTATAAGGTCTCACCTGGCGTTGCTTTCGGAAATGGACCGGATGGAAAATTCGGAGATTCAGAATGTTATGGACCGCATACGGCCTGTGGTGGGGCTTGAGACGCTGGGAGAGGCGGAGCTGGTCATGGAAAGCATCTCGGAAGATACCCATGTCAAAAAGGCCTTTTATGCGGAAGCGGCACGGCTTTGTGCACCCCATGCCACGGTTACGAGCAACACATCGTATCTCGACATCTTCGAACTTGCCCCTGAAACCCTGCAAGAGAGACTCCTGATCACCCATTTCTTTGCCCCGCCATATCTCATTCCCCTGGTTGAGATCGTGAAGGGTCCGAAAACCGCCTCCGGGGTTGTTCGGCAAATGCAGCGGATTCTGATCCGGACGGGGAACAAACCGGTGATCATGAAAAAATTTATTCCCGGTTTTATCGTAAACCGGCTTCAGCGGGCAATGGCCCGGGAAATCTTTCATCTCATGGACGGGGGGTATGCAAAACCCGAAGAGATCGATAAAGCCGTACTGGCCAGTCTCGGGATACGGATTCCCGTCTTGGGCGTGGTTCGACGGTACGATTTTGCCGGGCTCGATTTTGCTCAAAAGTTGTTTTCAAACCCTTCCATCGGTCTTGTGAATGAGGATGTCCCCTCCAAAACCCTTGAAGCACTTGTTAAAAAGGGGCACTTGGGGGTAAAATCGGGTAAAGGATTTTATGATTACGAGGGCAAAACCAAAGAGGAAATCTATGGGAAGAGAGATCGATTCCTGAGTCGAATACGGCAATTGGTTGACGAAATCGAAGAAGATCTGTGGGAGGAATAAAAGAGTGGAGAGATCATGGAAAAAAAGATCATCATAACCGTTGCGGTTACGGGTTCTTTTCCCACAAAGGAAATGAACCCGGCGGTCCCCTATACACCGAAGGAGATTGCGGATGCGGCAGTGGAAAGCGCCGGGGCAGGCGCCGCAATCGCTCATATTCATGTGAGGGACCCCAAAACAGGGGCGCCTGAATTCAAGAAGGCGCTTTTCAAGGAGGTGCTGGACCGCATTCGGGACCGATCGGATATGATCGTAAATCTGACCACAAGCGGGTTGCGTCTGAAGGGTCCCCGTATGATGGCTCAACGCCTCGAGCCCATCCAACTGAAGCCTGACATGTGTTCCCTTGATCTGGGATCCATGAACTTCAGTGACATGGTTTTCAACAATCCGCCCCAGTGGTCCCAAGAGGCTGTTCAATGTATGCGGGAAAACCGTGTTAAGCCGGAAATAGAGGTGTTTGAGGCGGGTCACATCTCTCAGGCCAAAGACCTTGTCCAAAAGGGGCTCATTGATGTCCCTCCCTACTTTCAGCTCTGCATGGGGGTCAAATGGGGCATTGAAGCCTCTCCCGAAAACCTTCTTTTCATGAAGCGCGAGTTGCCCGGGGATGCCCTTTGGAGCGTTTTGGGAACCGGAAAGAACCAGATTCCCATGATTGTCATGGGCATGCTTTTGGGGGGCAACGTGAGGGTCGGTTTTGAGGACAACATCTTCATTAAGAAGGACGTTTTGGCCAAGAATAACGCGCAGATGGTCGCATGGGCCGCCGACCAGGCAGAACGGCTGGGACGGACCGTGGCCACACCCGGGGAAGCACGGCAACTGCTCGGTATCAGGGCATTAAATGAGACCGTCTGTTCCGACGGCGGCGGCCATGGAAAGGAGGTCCTATGAATCCGGAAAAAATAGCACAGTTGGTTGCCACCGGCAAGGTCTACGATCTGGGGATGGATTACTATGTGGGAATGCCCCACCACCCCAACCATCCGCCCTTTGCCTTTTCATTGACCAAACTCCATGGAGAGATGGTTTATGAAGGTGGGGTTTCAGCATGCAATTGTCTTTTCGCATCAGGCGGACATACGGGCACCCATTTCGACGCCCTGGGTCACATCTCCTCGGAAGGCCGGGTTCACGGCGTCGGGGAAATCGGCCCATGGCAGGAATACCAGGGGCTGAGAAAGGGCGGTATCCACGAGGCCGCGCCGGTGGTAACCCGAGGTGTTCTCCTTGATATCGCGGATCTTGAAGGAAAGGCATGTCTGGATTCGGATTACAGGATCGGAAAAAGGGTCCTGCAGGAAGCCGCAAAACGACAGGGGACCCCCATTGAAGAGGGAGACGCAGTATTGATCAGGACCGGGTGGATCAGGTATTTCAATGAGCCCACCCGATACATCTCCCATCATGAGGGTTGTCCCGGGCTTGTTGAAGAAGGGGCCCGGTGGCTCGTCAGTCAGGGCGTCAGATATGTGGGGGCCGACACCGTGGCCTTGGAAAAGACTCCTACGCCGAATCTTCCGGTGCACGTGATCCTATTGGTGGAAAACGGCATCCACATTATTGAAGCCATGAATCTGGAACAACTTTCGGAAGAGGGCATCCACCAGTTTCTCTTTTTTGCCAGTCCCCTTAAAATCAGGGGTGGGACCGCGTCACCGGTGCGGCCCGTGGCACTGGCCTGAAAATTAATACCGTGGATGGTGATGTTTGAATACCCGCTGAAGTGAACATCGGATCATTGTCCTTTTTAAAAACCGCTTGTCGAGTTCAAACAGTGTGGCTGAGGCTTTTCTTTGCATCCCCCCATTTCAAGTGTCAAAGACCATTTCCACCAGTTCCCCGGTGATTTTCTCCTTTTTCAGGAGTATCTTGAAAACCTTAAAAAATGGCGGTGAAATCCGTCAAAATAGTGAAAGCTGCTCATGCGCTTTCGGTTTTCGCTTCCATTTCGATCGTTCCAACGAAACGAGCTGTTCGGATGAAAATAGCTCAAGAAATGGGGAAATGTTCATCTCAAGCGGTCGACCGTTCAGTGTGCGGCGGGAGGCATGTGAAAGGATAAGCCTAAGTTTTGCCCGTGTGAGACCCACATAGAGAAGGCGACGTTCCTCTTCGTCATCGCGATCACCAAAGAGGGTGCAGGGGAGGAGCCGATTCTCGCAGCCGATGACAAAAACAACCGGCCATTCGAGGCCCTTGGCTGCGTGAAGGGACATGAGTGGTACCCGGTCTCCGATCAGGTTCCGGTGGTCAATCCCACGCTCAAGGGCAAGGACGTCCAGAAAAGACGGAAGATGATGATAATTCTCCGCCACCTTTATGACCCGGTCGAGAACATGCTTAATTTCTTCCGCATCCGGATCAAATCCGTGCAGCTGAACCGCCTGGCCGATCATATCACCCAGGGCTTTCTTACGATCTATCCGGCTAATGATGCTTTCACCATGGTCTTCTGGCTTTAGCAGGTTTAAGTAACAGCTTCGGTAATAATCATTGTCAGGCCGGTTGAGTGTTTGAAGAAGACGCCAGATGATATTGGCCGGATACTGCTCAATCAGCGGTTTTTCACCCGAACGGACAAAAGGGATACCGGCCCTCAAAAAGGCCTCCTCAAGGGCGTCCCCCATGGCATTGAGTCTGAAGAGCACCGCCATATCCCCAAACCCGATATTTTCCCCGTCTTCATGGGATGCCACCCTTTCACTATCGAGGGAGAAATGGGTGGTTCCGCCGATCAATTTCTCGATCTGTTCGATAATCATCTCCGCTTCTTCAAGATGCGTTCGGCATTGGGCAACATAGACCGGGGAGCCGTACCCGGAGGTTCCATGAAGCGGACGTTTTTCGTTCATGAGCCTGGCGGAAAGATCGAGGATATTCTGAGTCGATCTGTAATTTTTGGTGAGCGTGATCCTCGTACCTGCGGGAAAGTCATCCGCAAAACCATGAAAATTGGCAATATTCGCCCCGCGAAAACCGTAAATCGCCTGATTCGGATCACCGATGGCGCAAATATCGGCCCAAGGGGTGCCCTCCGAAGGAAACTTTCCGATATTTTCAGATTTATTTGTTCCGGCGTAAACCATCCTTTTTAACAATTTCACCTGGACCTGATTGGTATCCTGGTACTCATCAACAAAGATACGGGGAAACCGCAGGGCGTACTTTTGGCGGATACCGGAATGCTCATTGAACAGTCTCAGGGTCTCCACTTCAAGATCGTCCAGATCGAGCATGCCAAGATGTCGAAGTTTTTCCTGATACTTCGTAAAGACGGATGAAAGGTCATCAAGTGGGGAATCGGGTTCTCTATTCGAAACTGAATTTAATTTGAGAATTGTATTTAATTTAAGCTGGGACAGGTTTTTGAGGAAGCGTCGTGCCGTATTCTTCTGGTTTTTGCCGTTGCCAGCATCAAAAACCGCTTCTTCGGCCAGAACATGGGTGTCTGTTTCAGAGCATATGGAGAAAGGATCGAGCAGATCCAGATAATGGCCGTCACGTCGCAGGACATCCAGGCAGAAACCGTGAAACGTGGACACAAAAACGGTTTTCCCGTTTTCATGGCCTATCAATCTGAGCAGGCGTTCTTTCATCTCGCGGGCGGCCTTATGGGTGAAGGTCAGGGCCAGAATATTTCCACCCCCCATGCTTCCCGATCTTAAGAGATAAGCGATACGGTGTGTCAAGGTCATGGTCTTGCCAGTGCCAGGCCCTGCGACGATCAGGAGATGGCCATTCCCATGAATGACAGCTTCTCTCTGTTCCGGGTTCAGGGGATCGAGGATGGAATCTGTGAAGGGTAGGACAGGTTGTTGATCAGGATCCTTTTTTTTAGGGGTTGTTTTCTTTTTTTGGGTTTTCTCTTTACCGTACTCCGGTTTTTTCGGTTTTGTTTTAAATAATCCAATCTGGCCCAGCAGTTCATCTTTTTCACCGTCATCAAAAAGACGGATCACGCCATATTCACCGTCATAGCCTTCCTGGCTGATGACCTTGTTGTTCCTCATTCGATCAATGGCCTCGGACAGAAGGATACCGCCGGTTCCATTTATCTCTTTAAGGGACGCATCCATCAGAATATGGAGTTCTGGTCCCAGCGTGTTGATCAGATCTTCATAAATACGGGTCACTTTTTTGGTACCCGGTCCGCATTCATGGATTTCCGACAGGATTTCCGTTAAAGGGATCAGGCTGAAAAAAGCCTTTGATAGTTTCGGATGCTCTCTGTCCGCCAAATCGTCCACGCGATGAAAAACCCCCACGGTCACCGGTTTGCCGCAGACAGGGCAGATCCCGTTTTGGGATTTCGTTTCTCCGGGATGAAGCCGGACTTGGCATTTGCGGTGTCCATCCAGGTGATATTTCCCTTCTTCGGGAAAGAATTCAATGGTGCCTGAAAATCCTTGCCCATGGGTCATGGCCTTGACCATGGCGTCATAACGAAGGGCCGTTTCAAAGAGATTGGCCTCCCGACCCAGCTTGGCCGGTGAGTGGGCGTCGGAATTGGAAACCAGAACATATGGATCCAGTTGAGACAACAGCCGGTTCATGGGCGGGTCGGAGGAGAGTCCGGTTTCCAGAGCGTGGATATGAGGGGTCAGATCCTCGAAACACTCCTCTATATCATCAAAGCCTGATTTAGAGCCGAAAAGAGAAAACCAGGGCGTCCAGACATGGGCTGGAATAAAAAATGCCTGATCACTGGTTTCCAGAACGATCTCCAGCAGGTTCCTGGAATCAAGCCCCAGGATGGGTCTCCCGTCGGAGCGGATGTTGCCGATCTGTTCCAGTCTCTTGTTCAGCTTCAGGACCGAATCAAAATCAGGCAGGAGGATGAGATGGTGCACTTTCCGGGTCTTATCGTTTTTCTTGTAAATGCAGCTTATTTCAGAGGTCAGCACAAACCTCGGGGAATCCTGACAAGTTGCCGGAACCTCCGGCTTGATGGATGCTGCAAGATCCGGCTTTAAACGGAAAAGACCTGGTTCCGCTTCTATGAGCTTTTCCTGCAATTCCGATATCCATCCCGGATGGGTAAAATCACCGGTACCCGCAACCTTGATGCCCTTCTTCTGAGCCCACAGGGCGAGATGCTCGGGATCCAGGTCTTTTGAAGTCGCCCGGGAGAAGCGGGAATGGATATGGAGGTCGGCAATGAATTTCGGCAATTTTTGCCCCAGGCTTGATTTTCAAACCTTTCCATTGAATAGAAAAAGGAGGTTTCGACGCTACTTGGGTCGGTCATTCCAGGAAAAATGATTTTTATTTAGCCCGAACTTCTGTTTTGCTAGATCCAGTATTGATACTTTTCCCAAAATTCTTTGTCTTTTTGTTGCCAGTCCGGACCAAATTTTTTGTCGTAAAAAGCCCCCAACCGTTCAAACCATCGACTCACCAGATTCTTCCCCGACTTCCGCGAAACCAGTACGTCTTCTAAGAATGCGGCGATATGGATAATTTCCTCTTTCGGCACATAAGATGCCGCGCCCCCCTTAAAAGACTTCACCGTGTCGTCCACACTCAAGGCATGGGCCGTCAACATGACGGCGGGGACTTTCTTCTCATTGGCGATTTCAAGTAGCTTGTACCCATTCACGCCCATGATATCCAGAATCGCAATATCAAAGAACTCCTGTTCCAGAAGCCTTTTGGCCTCCTCAAAGGTGGATGCTTCCACCAATGTGCACATGCTCAGCAGTTCTTCGAGGGTCTCAAACACATCGGGCTCATCATCCACGATGAGTACCCGTTTTCCTTTCAGCAGATCGTTTGTCATCGATTAAGGTCTCCAATCAACATATGGGACAGGTTTTATTTAGATTCTTTCAATTTCATTCAGGTACTTTTCAAAATGCCTCTTGACAACATTTCCAGAGCCAGTTTCCAGGTCACATCGAGATGATTTTTTCGGCTCATGGCCCGCTTGCTGTTTTCCAGATGTATGATGCCCAAGAATGACGTCCAAACCACTTCCGCCAGGGTTTTGGCGCTGCAATCCCGGAAAACACCCTGCTCTATGCCGTATGCCATTATTTTTGACAGATAGGCGTAATTGGCCGACCCTGAGCGATCCAAAAGAACCCGCAGGTTTCCCGGCAGGTTTCGAATCATCTCACTTTGATGAAAATATAGCGTCGCATTAAATGATTCCCTGTCTTTTTCATAAAATTCAATGAACGTCAACCATAATGACTCCAGCAAATTATCTCTTATTTCGGCCCGGTTGGCATAGAGTTCTTCCAGCCGTTGTCTGAAAAAGTTCGAATATGAAAGTATGGCATGAATGAAAATTTCATCTTTGGTTTTGAAATAGAGATAGAGCGTAGCACGACCCAGTTCCGCGGTTTCGGCAATTTTTTCCATTGTGATGGCGTGATACCCATCTTTGTCGTAAACTTGGATGGCCGCTCTGAGAATAGATTCACGCCTTTCATTTTTTTCACGCTCACGTCGTTCTTTGATGCCCATATTCGGTTCCTTATCATTGGCTCCCACGCAAGAAGCGTGGGATCCAGACACGAAAAAACTGTCACTTTTTTGGGTGCGGCGATAGTGCTCTAAGCGCCTTCTTCCATCGATTTAATGATCTTTTCCGGTGTAATGGGCAGGTCCTTGCAACAGTATCCGGTGGCGTGATAGACGGCATCGGAAATGGCAGGCGCCGTGGGAGACGCCAGTCCCTCGCCACACTCCTTCGCACCCATGGGACCCTCGGGCTCATAGGTGTCGATGTGCTCCACCGCACTGGGGGGCATGTCCATGGCCGTGGGCATTTTGTAATCCAGGAAGTTGGTATTGAGCGTTTTTCCATCCTGCATCACGAACTGCTCAGAAAGCGCATAGCCCAGTCCCATCTGGATGGAGCCGGCCAATTGACCCTCTACGCCTCTGGGATTGATCACAGTGCCGCAGTCGTGGGCCGTCCACATCTGTTTCACCTCCACCTTGCCCGTTTCCCGGTCCACCTCCACCAGCGCCGCCTGGGCTCCGAACCCAAAGGCGGGTGTCACAAGACCCTTGTCACGGGGCGTATAGTACCCATGGGCAATGAGGGGTTCACCCCGTTTCGATTTTTGAACCATGGCCACCACGTCACCAAAAGGAATTGCTTTCTTGGGCCGGTTCTTGGGTTGAACCATACCGTTTTTGCATTCCATCTCATAGATGACATTGGCGTTGAGACGGGCCGATAGGGCCCCGAACAGTTGTTCCTTGATTTTTCTGGCGGCATCGACAACCGCATTTCCGGCCATCAGCGTAACCCGGCTTCCCCAGGCCCCCAGGTCCGCCTGGGGCGTGGTGGCCGTATCCGCGGACGTAATGCGGATATCACCCATTTGCAGGCCCAGTTCTTCCGCCAGAATCTGTTTCATGGCCGTATCACATCCCTGTCCGATATCGGATGCCATGCTCAAAAGATGAACGGTACCGTCTGAAAACGCCCGAACTTCCGCAGCGGAAAAGGGATACTGAGTATTGAACCAGTTGAACACACCACCGGAGATGAAGCTGTAGCACCCGATACCGATGCCCTGCCCCGGTTTCAATTCTTTTCGTCGCCGTTTCCAGTCGCTCATTTCGGCCACCCTCTCAATGGACTCCTTGAATCCGCAACTGCTGATGGTCGCCACATCGGGAATTTTGTCGCCGCTCACCTGTGCATTTTTGAGGCGCAAATCCACCGGGTCCATTCCGAGGGCTTCCGCCGCCATGTTCATCTGGATTTCAGAAGCATACAGGGACTGGGGCGCACCAAAGCCGCGCATGGCGCTGGCGGGCGGTTTGTTGGTGTAGACGTGTTGTCCATGGAATCGATAGTTGGGATACCGGTACAGCATGGCACCGAAGTTGCCGCACAGAAAGGTGGCAGTGGGTCCCATGGCGTTGTAGGCCCCGCCATCCAGAATAATCCTGAGGTCCTTGGCCACCAGGCTTCCATCTTTTTTAAAGCCCACCTTGGAATGCAGGGTCATGGGGTGACGCCTTCGGCCGGTCAGAAACTCCTCTTCCCTCGTGAGGGTGAATTTCACCGGGCGACCTGTTTGCTTCGCCATAAAGGCGGCACAGAACTCCCAGGTACGAAGCTCCATTTTCCCCCCGAAACCACCCCCCACAAAAGGCTTGACCACGCGAACGTCGTTTTCTCGCATCCCCAGGGTTGACGCCAGCAGGCATTGCACGATATAGGGCACCTGGGTTGACGTCCAAAGGGTAATGCGGCCGTCCAGATCCAACTGGGCCAGAGCCGAACAGGGTTCCAGATAGGCATGGCTCACGGCGTGAACCTTGAAAGTATCCTCACGAACATAGTCCGATTCCGCAAAACCCTTTTCCACATCGCCGTACTCGATTTTCCGGTTGACGCTCACATTCCCGGGACAATAATCATGAATGGCGGGTGCGCCTTCTTTTGTGGACGCATCGATATCATACAAGCCTTCAAGGGCTTCGTACTCGACCTGAATCAGTTGAACGGCTTCTTGAGCGGTTTCCTTGTCAACAGCTGCAACGGCCGCCACTTCATCCCCGATGAACCGCACCTTGTCCACGGCCAGGGCATATTCATCCTGCGTGTCGGCAAAAAGGCGCCAGTTGCCGTATTTTACCTTGGGAATATCTTTGCCTGTAATAACGCTCTTCACTCCGGGAAGCGCTTTGGCCTTGCTGGTATCAATATTGATGATCCGGGCATGGGGCACGGGGCTTCGCAGGATTTGCCCAAAAAGCATCCCCGGCAACGTCATGTCATCGGTATAAACGGCGGCGCCCCTCGCCTTGGCTACGGCATCGTTTCTCGGCACATCTTTTCCCACGATACTGAATTGTTCCATTGCTTGTTCCTTTCTCACTAACTCTTCAAGGCCCGATCGCGGGCTTCCATAAGTGCCCTTCGCGTCAGAACCGCCACCATTTTCTTTCTGTAATCCGCGCTGGATCTCACATCCGTGATGGGTTGGGATTCTTCCATTGCCGCAATCCCCGCCGCTTCAATGATCTCCCCGGTCAGTTCTTTTCCACGCACAACGGCTTCGGCCTTTACGGCCCGCATGGGTACGGGGGCCACGGCGCCCAGGAATATGCGCACATCACTGCAACTATTTTCCGCCATGCGCACCATCACCCCTACGCATACGGCCGAAATATCGACCTTTCCGCGGGCTGAAATATGCTGGTAGGAAACACCTTCCCCCGAACCGGTGAGCGGAACGTGGATGGCGGTCAATATTTCGCCCGATGCAAGGACGTTTTGTCCGGGCCCTTTGAAAAACTGATCCAGAGGCACGCGCCTTTCTCCACTGGCGCCGCTTATCTCAACCTCCGCATTCATGGCAAGCAGGGTCGGCGCATTATCCGCCGAAGGGGCTGCGTTACAGAGGTTCCCGGCCACGGTTCCCATGTTCCGGATCTGTACATTGGCCGTCTCGTGGGCGCCGGCGGCGACGGCGGGATAATGTTTCCGAATGTCCGGATGGGCAGCCACATCCGCTAGAAGCGCCGTAGCGCCGATTTTCAGGCCTTCTTTCGGGTCATATTTGATGGTCTCCAATCCCTTAATGTGTTTAAGGGCGATAACAGAGGCCGGTTTCAGCAGGCCGTGATTCATTTTGACCAGCAAGTCCGTACCGCCTGCCAGCAAATGGGCGCCCTCTCCATGGTCCAGGAGGAGCTGTTGCGCTTCATCAAGGCTTTGCGGTGCAAAATATTCAAATTTTGGTAACGTCATGTTCACACCTCATTTCACAATTGTTTCATTTTTCGTGCCGCTTCCGAAACCGCATCCACGATCTGGATGTAGCCGGTGCAGCGGCATAAATGGCCGGAGAGACCTTCCCGGATCTCCTGTTCCGTAGGAGAACTGTTTTGACTTAGAAGGTAAGCCGCCGACATTTCCATGCCGGAGGTGCAGAATCCGCACTGAATGGCACCTTTTTCTACGAACGCTTCCTGAATGGGATGAAGCGTATCGCCCGATGGCGCCAGACCTTCAACGGTTTGAATGTCCTTTCCCTGCACCTCCAGGGCAAGGGTCAGACATGAACTGACACTTCGACCATCCACGAGAACCGTACAGGCACCACAGTCTCCGGAACCACAACCCAGTTTGGTGCCTGTCAGGTGCAAGTCTTCGCGGAGCACTTCATTGAGGGTACGCCATGGATCAACGGCAAGGGAATAGGTATCTCCGTTAATCTTGAGTTCAATCGGGTGTTTCATTCTTTTATCTCCTTTCTTGCTTTGCAATAAACCAAGGAACCATCATAAATACAATGCATTTATTTGTTAGACGATGCGTATAACTATGTCAAGCAAAATTTTTAATTTTTGGCCTTGGGAACCTTGTAGGTGCCAGTTTGGCATTGAAAAAGGTTTTCAACGGAAAAAAAGCTTGACATGCAAGCGAGAAATTTGGATATTTGGCAAACTTGTCTGACAACTAGCAACTGACAACCGACAAATAGTGGCCGGCGGTAGCATGGAGTGCAAATGGACGAGATTCAAAAAATTACAAAGAACGGCGTCTGCGACCAGGTGTACAAGCAGTTGAGAGAAAACGTCCTCAAGGGGGTATGGCAGCCCGGACATAAGATTCCATCGGAAAACCGGTTGGTGTCGCTTTTCGGCGTCAGCCGGGCCTCCATAAGGATGGCCCTGCAGAGAATGATCACCCTCGGGTTGCTCGAATCCAAAGTCGGAGACGGAACCTACGTAAAGGAATTCACTCCC
>JAJDOH010000023.1 GCA_022340265.1 Deltaproteobacteria bacterium
GCCACCAGCCCTCCCATGGCATAGGGAAGGTATTGTGTTCTGAGGGTGAAGGGCTCAACAAAAACGGTTTTGACAATTTCATATCCCGCCAGAAAAATGAAAAGGGATGTGAGAAGGCTTACGAAATTTTCGACCTTATACAGTCCGTATGGAAAGTGTTTGGATTTTCGTTTGCTGATTTTGATACCGGCCAGGACCGTGATGGAAGAAACAACATCCGTGGCGGAATGGATGGCATCCGCCACCAGGGCCACCGAACCGGAAAGGACTGCTAGCGCCCCTTTCAGGGCTACCAGCAGAACATTGACCCCGATGGAGTAAAATCCTATTTTTTCCTTTTGAGTCATCATGAATTATCTGATCCTTTTTGGGGTGAGCCCAGGCTCTCCAGCAGGGCAAAAGTGCCCAAATTCGGGTACAGGTGATCTTTCAGGGTCATGGAGATCCAGCCTTTTTCTTCGGATACCACAATGACCAATGCGTCGCTGGCCCGGCTCAGTCCCAACGCAGCACGATGCCGCGTCGCCAGTCCCAACCGGTCTATCTCAGCGGAGTGGGGCGCCATGGGGAGAATTACGCCGGCTTTCTGAATCCGGGCGTCTTTAATGACCACTGCCCCGTCATGAAGGGGGCTTCCCGGGAAAAAGAGATTTTCCAGCAAAGGTACGCTGATGGGGGCATCAATGTCGGTACCCCCCTGAAGGAGATCATCCAGGCGATCTTCATGGGACATTACGATGATGGCGCCGTGCCGTTTTTCACTCAACCTGGAAAGGGCCAGAATGATCGGCCCCGGCACCTGGATGCCGGGAGAGATGGAGCATTTGAGGTGGGTCTGCAAAAGAACTTTCTCCAATTGATTGAGGCCTTCACGGATTTCATAGAGTTTTTGGAGCAGGCTGCTGAGTGCAACACTCTCCTTAAGGCATGGCACGTCGGCCTGAATGTTCAGGATTCTGGCTTTCAGCGCTTCCACCTGATCCATGATCTGGTGTTCTTCTTTCAGGATGGCACCTTCATTCTTGGGTTGGGTCTTTTTTTTCACCATGGTTTTCCCATCGCACATCTGAAAAGGTTTTGTATTTTCTGTATTGTTCGAATCGACCGATGTCGTGGAGAAGTGCTGCTATCTCCGCTAGCGCCAGGTCATCGTTAGAAAGTCCCTCATGCCGCCCGATATCCAGGATAGCGTCACAAACGCGCTCAGTATGGGCCTGCTTTAGATCCACGGCCTTTTGGATATTCGGGTCCCGGGAAGCAAACTCTTCAATGTAGTTTTCCAACCAGCCCTTGAGCTTCGGTAGTGGGAAGGCTGTTGATTAAAAACCTGTGGAAATTAAGGTCATGCCCGTTGCTGTACATTTCCGTGATTTGGCTTGGGGAATTTTCAACTTTGGGTTCCATGATTTATTTCTCGTACTGCCAGATTTCTAATTCTAATTCTCTTGTAGGATGTTAGCCTGCTCCAGGAGCAGCGATTTGAACCGGTCCAAGGAGACGGGATATCCTTGCATGGGGATACCCATCCAGTCACAGTATTCCAGAAATTCCTCCGGTTTTTCCGCCATGAATTTATTCATATAACCGATGCCGTCCAGAACAACGGCACCGCCTGAATGCTTGGGGAAATTTTCGTTGGCAATGCCCTTGTCCCACCCATCAAACACCTGGTGGCGGTATTCCACCCAGCCCGGCGTCATCCACCACACCTTTTCGCCGCCGGCCACTTCCTGTCCGATCCGGTCACGGGTCGCCTCGTCGGCAATCATGTCCATGCAGTGGGTGGCCTGCACGCGTCCGATTCCCGAGCCCTGTTCGTCGATGAGTTTCTGCATGGTGCGGGTGGGCTCGTCCACGTTCACATAACAGAATTTGCCCCCGTAGATCACGATGACTTTGTTCACTTTTTCCTTTGCCACCTTGATGCGGGATACCAGCTGATTTTCCAGTTCATGACAATTCTGGTGCAGGCCCGGTTTGGTGTAAAAGATGTTGTGAGCATCCAGAAATCCTTCCTGCTTGAGATGGCTCAGTTCGAGATTTAATGTGCCGCAGGAAACAATGCCAATATCTGAAAAGGATATCTTTTCCATCAGGAATCTCCTTCATCAAGGAGCCTGGTAATGGCATCCGAAAGGGTGTTTTCGGATTGGACCCCAACAAATCTTTGAATTTCCTTGTTGTTTTTAAAAATGATTATGGTGGGAATGCTCTGAATTCCCAACGTGGCGGCAATGTCCTGATTTTCATCTACATTCATCGCCGAAATGACCGCCTTGCCTTCATATTCAATTGAAAGTCGTTCCAGAATAGGCTCCTGGGTGCGGCAGGGAGCGCACCAGGGGGCATTGAAATCCATCAATGTAAGACCACTCTCAATGGCCTTTTCATATTCTTCTTTTGATTGCAGTGTGTTGAGTGCCATATCTTCTCTCCTTTTTCTTATTGACTGGTGGCTTGCAACGTAGTCAATAAGCGTGCCAATGCTGTTACCCAATAACAACAGCGGAATCTGAATGGGTGTAATTTCCTAATGTAATCATAAAATATAATTTTATGGGGAAAATTCCGGTATTTCCACCAGACGATCTGCCTCCAGGCCATTGGCGTGTTCAGTTCGCTTAATCACACTGACCAAGATGGCCTAGCGCTCATAACTTTCTGAAATTTGAGCATTTTTGATCTGTAGCCTTGTGATAAGTATCTTTGCGAGCCGCTTCATGACGATAAAGCCTATTTCAAAATCTTCATAAAAGATCTCATTCAAATCCGAGGCCGCCCATTTGAAAAGTTCAAGATCCGTGATGGCTTTTGTTGTTCCAATGTACTTTCTAGGTTCTAAATCTACCATGGAAGAGATGCCGAATGTCATGCCGTTGGTAAGCACCGTGACAAGGATGTGTGTTGTAGAGCATTTTTCAAAAGAAAGCCCCACTCTCCCTTTGTTCACGGCCCATAGATTTTTGGCGTAATCCTCTTGTCTGAATACATAATCTCCTGCTTTTAATTTGACGAACGATGTTATTTTTAAAATTTTCTTCAACATCTGATCACTGAGACAATTCAGTATCATAATCGTTTTCAATTCATCTATGCTATGCATGATCAGCCTCCTTTTTTCGGTACGTCATGGCTTGGTACAAAGCAATACGCACCGACAATCTGAAAATATGCAGCCATCCGGATTACCACGCCTCCAGCACCAGACGTTTGTAAATGAACATCAATTGTTTCTGGATCAGTTCCCCCACATTTTCGTTAACCCATTTCAAAGTGAGTTCTTTCCGATGCTTCTTTTAGGTGATTATTTTCAAAAAGGCTTTCGCTGGTGTTTGACCTGTTAAAGATACAAAAGTCGTGCCGAAATCAGGAAACCATTTCATGTTTTCTTTTGATCGCAGTGTGTTAAGTGCCATACTTTCTCTCTTTTTTTCATTGACTGGCAGCTAATAATATAGTCAATTAGTGCCGGTAACGTTTCAATGGTTTCTGTAACGTTACGGTAACGATCCCGACATTGAATTTTGCACGGGAAAAACTCAAATATTTACAGGCGACAGATGTCCGAAAGAAAAAGCAGCATCCAGGATATTATGGATCCCAATTTCGCACGGTTGCTCCTGGAATCCATGGCGGACGGCGTGTTTACACTGAATGACAAAGGGAAAATCACGTCATGGAACCCATCCATGGAGCGGATTACCGGTTATACTGCTGCCGAAGCCATTGGAAAATCCTGCATGTTTCTCAGCTTCAGCCGTTGTTTTTCCAATACCTGCCCCACCGGGATCAATCAATGCGGGATTTTGGAACAATCCGCCGTGGATGCCAAGGAATGCTTTCTGCAGCACAAAGATGGTCACGATGTATCCGTTGTGAAAAGCGCCCGGACGGTCAGGGAACAGGGTTCTATCAGAGGCGTGGTCGAAACCGTTACCGATATGACCGAACTGCAGAAGGCCCGGCGAAAAGCGGAAGAGGCCAGGTTCCGACTGGGGGAACTCCACAGATTTGAAAACATCATCGGAAAAAGCCATCTCATGCAGGAAGTTTTTAGCGCTCTCAAGGCGGTGGCCGGCAGTGAAGCCACCGTCCTGATCCAGGGTGAGAGCGGTACGGGCAAGGAGCTGGCGGCCGGCGCCGTCCATTACAACAGCGAGCGGAAAAATAACCCTTTTGTGTGCGTCAATTGCAGCGCCCTGTCCGAATCGCTGCTGGAAAGTGAACTTTTCGGCCATGTGAAGGGCGCGTTTACGGGTGCTGTGCGCGATCGTTCAGGACGTTTCGAAGAGGCCCATGGCGGTACCCTTTTTCTGGATGAAATCGGTGAGATCAGTCCGTTTATCCAGCTCAAACTGCTTCGGGTGCTACAGGAGAGGGAAATTGAACGGGTTGGAGAATCCAGAAAGCGAAAGATCGATATCCGGATCATTGCCGCCACCAACAAGGATCTGTATGGTCTCGTGAAAATTGGCGGTTTCCGTGAAGATCTTTACTACCGCCTGAAGGTGTTTCCGATCCATATTCCGCCCCTGCGGCGGCGAAGGGAAGATATTCCGCTCCTTATCAGTGATTTCATCCGTTTTCAGAATCAAAAAACCGGAAAACAGGTGGAGGGCATTTCACAACCGGCCATGCGGATTCTCATGGATTACACCTGGCCAGGGAATGTCCGTGAATTGGAAAATGCCATTGAACATGCCTTTGTGCTGTGCGATAGCGGCAACATCGATATTTTTGATCTGCCCGTCGAGGTTCGGCAATTTGCCTTTATTAATAACTTAAGGCAACCGCCTGCCTACAGGGGAGTGCCTGCAGCATCACGATCCGCTTCCTTAAAGAAGCTGACCCGGAAAACGCTCCTTGAAATTCTGGAAGAAAGCGACTGGAACAAAGCGGAAGCAGCCCGTCGTGTGGGGGTGAGCCGTACAGCCATCTGGAAATATATGAAAAAGTGGGAAATCCCGTTAAAGCGACCCTGAACTATAAAGCCAGGAGATCACCTTCCCAACCCTCAGCATTCAACTTTTCGGAATGGATGGCCGAAGCAAGCGCTGGAAAACATTCTTGAGCTCCGTTTCTGCGACTGTGTGCCTCTATATAGTTTTAAAAGCGCTACTCTATTGCCATTCCCCCGCAGCTTACCCGTCACCCTGAGTTTCATTTAACCATTTGACAATATGGATTTTTATTTCCATACGGGGAAAGCCTGTTCAAGTCATGGCGTGAAAATTGCTTAAATCCTTTTCCGTGAAAGTTTTTCGATGTTAAACCCCAATAAGAAGGAGGAACAGACCATGCCTAGAGGAGACGGAACAGGACCGGGCGGCCGTGGCGCTGGAACAGGTCGCGGAATGGGCAGGGGCCAAGGTGGCGGCGGAGGTCGAGGCCGTGGCGGCGTCGAAGCAGGGCCGGGAGGGAACTGCGTTTGTCCCAGCTGTGGTGAAAAGGCCGCACACCAATCGGGAACCCCCTGTTATGACCAGAAGTGTCCCAAGTGCGGTGCCGCCATGACGCGGGAATAGAATATGGTTGAGAGGCTATCCTTTGAAGCAATGGTCCATCATGGGGAGACCCGTCTCCCAATCTTAATATGGTCAACCGCTTGACGCCCTTAATCTGTCTGAAATTGGCGCCTTGGCTGACGCATCTCAAGGCCAGTTCATGGTTTACCACCCTTGTTCCCGAGACGGCATTCACATGATAATCAAACCAGACTTCTTTTGCAATCTCGCGAACATGCGGAATAAAAGGAAAGTGACCCACAATAGCGACCCGTTTGTCTCTTCCCTTTTCCTCAAGAATAGACATAAACCCTCCCGTTTTATTTATCTGAAAATCTTTCATTACACTTCATGGGCACGTTCTTTCAATCTTTACATTCGAACTTATTGAAATCAGCAATCCTGGAGCCGGGTTTTAACTTCTTGATAAGGATGTTTTTCAAGCATGCCGAAACCACTGAGTTTTCTTGCCTTTAACTGAATTAATCTCGGGCTTAAAATGCCGCAAGAAAATCGTGCGGCAAGATCATCGGAAATCGGCGTTTCAGATACGGTTCTCAATTCGCGGAGTGCTTCTGTGACATCATCTCCGCTGGCAACGGGCAGGGGTTCAACCCAAAAGGTTGATGGCTCGCCTGTCCGGCAAAAGGAGCAATTTCCGCAGGGTTTGGAAATGTTTTCTCCAAAGTGTCCGGAAAGTTCCATGGCCAGACACCGGCTGCTTTCAAACAGGGATATCATTTTTTGGATGCGCCCGATATCCATGGTCTCCTTGTTCCTGAACAGGTCCGAGAGGCGCCTTGCGGCTTTCCCAACATCAAAACCGGGATCCAGAATTTCAAAAACCTCTACGCTGGATTTGGCATTTAGCTCAATCCACCCCTTTTCATCAAAGTATTCAAGAGCGGCAAGAATGCGCCTTCGGTTTGAGCCGGATGCTTCGACAATTTCGCTGATTTCCGGATGGAACCAGACTTTTGCCTTCCCCGTGTGCCTGAAAATGGTTTCCACAAAACGCCTTCTTTCCCCAGAGAAAAAATCAAGTATCTCATTTTCCGTTTTCAGCATCTTGAACTGATAAGTTTCGAAATACGTGTACCGGGGTTTCAGAATACCGTCCATTTCGAGGTAGACAAGGAGTGTTTTGAGTGGTAACAGACGGATATCAGCCTCCATTGAAAGCCTGTTCAACCGCACTTCAAACATATTTCCATCATTCTTTGCTATGGCCTCCAGCACATAGCGGATTCCGGACATTTCAGGTGTATCACCATAAACGAAGTTTTCAAGAATGGGAACGCTCCCGCGATTACCCAGGAGCGTGCAGGCTGCCGCCAGTCCGTCTCTGCCTGCACGACCGATTTCCTGGCTGTAGTTTTCGATGGATTTGGGGAGATCGTAATGAATCACCTTGCGAATATTCCCCTTATCGATTCCCATGCCGAAGGCGATGGTTGCCACGACCGTATTCAGTCTGCCATTCATAAAATGGTTCTGAATCTCCTCTCTCAAAGGGGTTTTCATCCCGGCGTGGTATGCGCGGGCGTCAAACCC
>JAJDOH010000248.1 GCA_022340265.1 Deltaproteobacteria bacterium
ATCGGACAATCCCGCACCTTCATGTCACTGCTCAAGAAAGCCCATTTGGGTGAAGTGAGTGCCACGGTATGGCCCAAAATTCTAAAAGATATGTGTGCCAGGAAGAATATTCATGTGATTGAATGATGCGGAAAAAAGTTCAACCCCGGCGGTTAAATATCACCATCCCGCCGATAATCAATATCATTCCCATGAAATGGTATAAATGGAGTGTTTCACCCAGAAAAGCGATGGCCAATACAGAAGCAAACACGGGGACCAGATAGGTAAAGAGCCCCGCCCGATTGGCACCGATCAATTCGATGCCCCGGTTCCAGCAGAAATAGGCAACGATGGATGGAAAAACCGCCACATACAGAATGCTCATCACAGCAGCAACGCTGAGTGAAAAGGGCCCCACCCTCACCAGCTCCCAGATGTAAAGGGGCAGCAGCATCAGGGCACCCAAACCAAAAGTCAGGGCAAGCATGCTCAGAGGATGGATGGAAGGGCGTTTTCTGAAGAGTGCCGAATAAAGCGCATAAATGAACACGGCAATCAGCATCAGCACATCGCCTTCCACCAGTTCCATGGTGAGCAAAACCCGCCACTGCCCGTGAACAACGAGGATGAAGGCACCTGCCATTGACACGACAACGCCCACCATCTGCGTGGAAGAAATTTTTTCCCGGAAAACGACCCAGGATATAAGAATAATCGTCGCCGGCATGACGGTCTGCATCAGAGACATGTTGATGGCGGTGGTGGTGTGGGCCGCCGTATAAAGCAGCACATTGAAACAGGATATCCCCAGACAGGAGAGGATCAACATCCATTGCCAGGACTGCATGGCCGTCCGCCAGTCCCGTTTCACATGTCCCAGCGTAAAAGGCATGAGAATAAAAAAAGCCAGGGTCCAGCGCCAGAAAGCCAGGCTGACGGGTGGCACCACATCCGCCACACCACGCGCCACCACGGCATTTCCTCCCCAGCAAAGGGGGGGCACCAGCAGTAACAGATAGGGCAGAAATCCGTGGATCGGTCTTGCATTTTTGGAAGACGTCTGGAACACGAACGGAATCTCTCCTTCGGAATCCCCCCATCCGCTTTTAAACACTGGATCGGGGAGCATAAAAGTGCCTTCAACCACAGCATTCCATAACACATCAATCAAGAAATCACACGCACAACAGAGAAGTCAAGGGCCATTATTTGGGTGACGGAAACCTGAAGTCGTTATCGGCTGAACTTTTTTCTACCATAGAAGAATTTGCCTGTCATTCAGTTGGGAAAGTTGCCTTGATATCCAAAAACTGGTACCATATTGTGATTATTTAAATCCAATTGAGAAAATCCTCATGAAGAATCGCATCAAACTGGGCGTAAGTGCCTGCCTTCTGGGTGAAAACGTCCGATACGACGGCGGACATAAGCTGGATCGTTTCATTCGGGATACCTTGGGCGAGTATATTGATTTTGTCCCTGTATGCCCGGAGGTGGAGAGCGGCATGCCGGTGCCAAGGGAAGCCATGCGGCTGGTGGGCGATCCCGAATCACCGCGACTGGTCACCATTCGGTCTCAAAAGGACATGACAAAACAGATGATTGACTGGGCAAAAAGCCGCGTTCAGGAACTTGAATCGGAAGGCCTTTGCGGCTACATTTTCAAGAGCAACTCCCCTTCCAGCGGCATGGAACGGGTCAAGGTTTACAACGCAAACGGCATGCCCTTAAAAAAAGGGGTCGGCCTCTTTGCCAGGGCATTTATGGAACACTTCCCCCTGCTGCCCACGGAAGAAGAAGGTCGCCTCCATGACCCTCTGCTGAGAGAAAATTTCATTGAAAGCATTTTTGCGTTAAAACGCTGGCGGGAAATCAAAGCGGAAAATCTCACTAGGGGAAACTTGGTGGCATTTCACTCCCGCCACAAACTTCAACTCATGAGCCACAGTATTGCGGAGTATCGCGCCATGGGAAAACTGGTAGCTGGAAACAAAGAAATGCCCGTAAATGAACTTTACCACGAATACGAAACCCTTCTGCTCAAAGCACTCAGTCTCAAATGCACGGTCAAGAAACACACCAACGTGCTGCAGCATATGATGGGCTATTTCAAAAAACAGCTGTCACCGGATGAAAAACAGGAACTTCTGGATGTCATTTTTGACTATCACAACGGTATGACACCCCTCATCGTACCGGTGACGCTCTTTAATCATTATGTTCGCAAATACGATGAGAAGTATCTCAAAGAGCAGACCTATCTGAACCCGCATCCCACGGCTCTCAAACTCAGAAACCACGCTTGAATAGTTCGGGAACATGCCGTAAAGGTAAAGCTGATGATTAAGAAAAAACCCTACGGAAAAGATCTGAAAGCCCAGTTGAAAGCTGCCGCCAAGGACAAACTTTACCATTTTACGCTTTCTGATGACACAATTCGAGGCGCAATTCTTCATGCAACCCGCATGGTCAATGAGATGCGGGGCAACCACGGGCTGGGTATTCTGGAAACACTCGTCCTGGGACACGCCTATGTGGCCGCCGCATTAATGTGTGCCAATCTGAAGGGAGATGAACGGATCGGTCTCAAAATAGATTGTGCCGGACCCATCAAAGGACTCCATGTGGAGGCTAACGCCTTCGGCGAGGTCCGGGGCTACCTGAAAAATGTTCCCATTCCCATGGAAAAACCCCTTGAAGATTTCAATCTCTCCCCATTTTTCGGGACTGGCATCCTTTCCGTAAGCAAAGTATCTCGGGAAGCAAAGCAGCCCTTTACGGGTCAAGTTGAACTCACGTACGGCAGCATCGCCAAGGATCTGGCCTATTATTATTCGACTTCTGAGCAGACACCGTCAGTTTTCAACCTGAGCGTCAAATTTGATCCTGAAGGAAATGTTACCGGTGCGGGCGGCCTTCTCCTGCAGGTCATGCCGGGCGCTGACGAAACGACTGTCAACAGGCTCGAAAGCCTGCTATCCCATGTGCCGTCCATTGGCACGTCATTTACCGAAGGGATGGAAGCCTTAGAACTCATCTCACATAATTTTGAAAAATTGAATCCACAATTCCTGGGGGAGCACAGAATAGAGTTCATGTGCCATTGCAGCCATGACCGGGTAAGAGAGATGCTGGCCATGCTCCCTGAAAAGGATTTGAGGGATATGGCTGCAAACGGTCCTTTTCCCGTGGAAATCAAATGCCAACACTGCGCCACGCCTTACCGGTTCAACGAAAAGGACCTCTTCGGAATCATGTCGCAAATCAATTCCTGAAAACGCGTCACCGCCCCATGAGAAAGGGTTAAAGGTTACGGCTTTCTAAACCGTAAGCCGGTACCATCAACCGCTAACCATCATCTTCCGGCATCTCCAGGGTAATCCTGCCAAGTTTTCCTTTTCTGAAGTCACCTAAAACGATGCATGATACGCGCAGATGGTCGATACCCCGATTCTTTTGGATGCAGCCCCTTTTAAGAGCGACTTCTTCAAGAATCTCATGGGATTCCTTACCTGCAACCTCAACGCCATAGACATCCCTCAGTCTTTCGGGCGCCAGGACAGTCAACTGTTCCAAAAGCGATATGGAAAGGGATTCCAGATCAAGCAGCTCATCCTTTACAGCGCCTGTCATGGCCAGTTTCAGAAGGGTCTTTTCATCATCTCTCGGCCAAAGAATTCCGGGCGTATCCAGCAGTTCCAACCCCATGGGCGTAGTCACCCGCTGTTTAACCCTTGTGACCCCGGGTTTGTTGGCAATCCGCGCCTTTTTCTTTCCCGCAACAGCGTTGATGATGGTGGATTTTCCAACGTTGGGTATGCCCACAACCATGGCCGAAACGGCTCTTTTTTGATCTTTGGGAACCTTGAATCTTGATTTTCCGGCTACGACCATACCACGGGCAGTACCTGCAAGACGTTTGATACCTTCACCCTGGGTTGCATTGACATTAAGGGCCATAAGACCTTTGCGCTTAAAATATTCGATCCACGCCCGATCGCTGTTTTCATCGCTGAGATCGCATTTGTTCAAAACCACAATTCTGGGCTTTTGATGAATGACCTGGTCAATGCGCGGGTCCCGACTTGAATGAGGGATCCGCGCATCCAGAACTTCGAAAATCACGTCGGCAAACTTGAGGTTTTTCCGCAAAACCTCTTCCGATGATCGCATATGTTTGGGAAACCAGTTTACCGACATTTTACAACTCCACGAAAAAAGGCCCTTCTTGACGAGATTCTTTACGAGAAAAGGATTGTAGTAAAACATATCTGAATATCAATCACAAGCACCGTGAAAAGAGCCATTCATGTTCCCGCGAGGAAAATCATTGAAGCTTGAAAAGAAGTTGCAAAAAATGATGATGATTTGGTATGTATAACAAGGTTATAAGACTTTGCTTGGACACCGGGTACCATTACGACAGGCTGGGCTTTTTTGGGGAGTCTCTAAACTTTGAGTGTCACACTGGTATCAATTGATGAAACCGGAAAATCACGCACTGGTCATTGAAAAAGCCAATCCTCATAATGCTGAATTTTTTTTCGATCTGTCAGAGCAAAAGGCTCTTCTGATCACGTTCCAGGGCGATTGGATACTGGCGAACAAACGCCCTTCCATCCGTGCGTTACTAAAACAGATGGATTCTGCGACTGCCATCGAGCAGATCACCTTTGATACCCGCGGCCTTTCAAGGTGGGACAGTGCACTCCTCATATGCTTAACGAAAATCATTGAACAGGCATCCCAAAAGAATATACACCTCGATGGAACAGGGCTTCCGGAAGGGACCCTCAAACTTATGGATCTCGCGTCCACCGTGCCGGAAAAAAAGGGCGCTCGCAAAAAAACCGGCAACAGATCTTTTCTTTTTCAGGTGGGATCGGAATCCGTGGCTTTTTATAACGCCTTCCTGGAGGGTTTGGGGTTTGTGGGGGAAGCGTTTGCTGCGTTTTCCAAATTATTAGGTGGAAAAGCACGTTTTCGCCGTTCCGATCTGATGCGAATCATCCAGGACTGCGGCATTGAAGCCCTACCCATTGTCTCCCTCATCAGCCTGCTGGTGGGGCTGATTCTTGCTTTTGTGGGAGCGGTTCAGCTGATGATGTTCGGCGCACAGATCTACGTGGCCAATCTGGTGGGAATAGCCATGGTGCGCGTTATGGGAGCCGTGATGGCGGGCATCATCATGGCCGGACGTACAGGTGCGGCATTTGCCGCCCAGCTGGGCACCATGCAGGTCAATGAAGAGATAGACGCATTTAGAACCATGGGTATCTCCCCCATGGAATTCCTGGTGCTGCCGCGTATCCTGGGCCTGGCGCTCATGATGCCCCTCTTATGTCTTTACGCCGATTTGATGGGCATTCTGGGAGGATTTATTGTAGGCGTCGGGATGCTGGACCTGAGCATGGTGGAATATTACAACCAGACCAAAGCGGCGATTACCCTGAGTGACCTCTGGATCGGCCTCGTGCAGAGCGCCGTTTTCGGCATACTGGTGGCGCTTGCCGGCTGTCTGCGCGGAATGCAGTGCGGTCGCAGTGCATCGGCCGTAGGCGATGCCACCACCTCCGCCGTGGTCTCCGGTATCGTCAGCATCATTGTGGCGACCGCCGTTATCACAATCATTACCAATGTACTGGGAATCTGATCCGTTTGAACCATAACATTCAAATCGAGAAGCGAAATGTCTAATCAGGAGACCGATAAAGCATGAACGGAAAGGCAAGCAAAACCCTGATCGGCACGTTTGTGGTGGGTGCCGTGGTTCTTATTGTAGCCGGTCTGATGGTGTTCGGCGGCGGCAAATTCATGAAGAAAACACAGGAATTTGTCTGCTTCTTCGAAGGCTCCGTCAAAGGATTGAA
Organism: Deltaproteobacteria bacterium; assembly: GCA_022340265.1. GTDB lineage: Bacteria > Desulfobacterota > DSM-4660 > Desulfatiglandales > Desulfatiglandaceae > NaphS2. Next base: position 5,853 of record JAJDOH010000248.1, read on the forward strand.
CGTCGGCGCACCGGTATTGTTGGGCGGCGTAAAAATCGGTTCCGTAAAAAGCATCACAGTTGAATACAACCAGAAAATCCTGACTTTTTTTGTGCCCGTTGTTATTGAAGTCCAGCTGGATAAAATACGATTGATCAAAGGCAAACGCATACCCCTGGATGAGATGCTGCCCCGGCTCATAAAAAAGGGGTTGCGGGCACAGCTCAATATGGGCAGTCTGATCACAGGCCAGCTTATCATCGAACTCGATTATTATCCCAGTACATCGGTCCAATTGGTTGGGCTAAACAGCGAATACCCTGAAATCCCCACCATCCCCTCTACATTTCAGGCGATTTTTGAGACGCTGAAGAAATTGCCCCTGGAAGAGACCTTGAAAGACATGATATCGGCCGTCCAAACCTTTGAGAAAATCCTGAAGTCCCCCGAAATCCCGGAAATACTCAAATCCGCCAACCTGGCGCTGACGGATGTCCGCCGCCTGATCAATGATGTGGGCAACCGCGTGGGTCCGTTGGCGGAGGGTCTTGATGCTACGGTTGCGGAATACAAGAAAATCGCCACCAATGTAAATGAAAACGTGGACCCCCTGATGGAGAATGTCAATGATACGGTCAAGGACGCACGAAAACTGGTCAAAAAATTGGACGACAAAGTGGAATCACTTGCCA
>JAJDOH010000031.1 GCA_022340265.1 Deltaproteobacteria bacterium
CAAGGGCTTTGGCTGAATCCTCCGTAATGACCAAGCCATAAAGAACCATTTTATCCAACATCTTATCCAAATTCTTTTTCTCAACCGCGTACAGCTTTTGCTCTGCTTTAGCCGGTTCTTTCTCCTCGGGCAGAACTTCCTTTCTTTCCGGTGAAAAAAGATTCTGGTTTATCAATACAGCGTAATCTTCCTCTTGAGGCAGCGGTTGCTTATCCAATTTGAGTTCAGGCTGTTGAATATTCTGAGACACTTCTTCCGGCTTCAGGGTTATATGCGTATCCAGCGTTTCCCGGGACCAAACGCCATAAGCTCTGAAACCTAAAAAGGCCACAAAAAAAGCCAAGACAATATTGATCAACCAAATCCTCGAAATCATTCAGGTGACCTTTCCATTTTCCTAGCTTCCGGATTTCTTCAGAAAGCCGTAAACGGTAATATCAGCGCGGATGGTATCTATCGACCCCCTACGTCCTCGCAGAACCCTAAGCCCCACCTTTTTAACTGTCAAGCATTTTGGTGAGACCATGATTCCGTAAAAGAAATCTTTCAAATGCCGGATGGTGCCATTGATGTTCAATTGAACGGGAATATTCAGATAATACCGGTTTCCCACCTCCTCAGGTTTGAGTACCCGAACCGTTTTGATTTCCACCTGACTTCTTTGGGCTATTTCCTGCAACACTTTCTGAATGTCCGCTGCAGCAATGGCCGGTGTTTCACCGGCAAAAAGTTCGGATTCCCGTTTTTTAAGCGTTTTTTCTAATGATTCTAACTGTTTTTCCAGGTCGCCCCTTGCCTGAAGGACCTGTTGGTATTTTGCGATCTGTTTTTGTTTCAGCAGGATGTCTTCATCCGTTCCGCTCAACCCCTGGCTCAGCTCCTGGATGGAGGGCCAGAATCTGTAGACAGCGCCTGCCAGCAGAAGCAAAATCCCTGCCATGAGCAAATATCTTCTGTTTTTTTCTATTTTCAACCCGAACACGCGACGATCTCTTGGCATTCACCAGTTGATGGCGATTATTCTTTCTTATCAGTGGAGACTGAGTCCAATTCGAAAACGTTCTTTTCCATCCCGGGATTTGGTAATGGTTGAAAGAAAGGCCACGTTCTTGAAAATGGGAGAATCCTCCAGAAGAGGAATTAATTCTGATGCCGACGCTGCTTCACCGGCAATATTGATTCCTTTTTCCGAAAAATCAAATCGATTTACCCACGCATCCTCTGGAATCCTGACGGATAATTCTTTCAGCACATCCAAAACCGGGGCACTGCCGCGTTGTAATGTGTCTAAATAAAGAATACGGCTATTGAGACTTTCTTTTTGGGTCCTGATTTTCTCAATTTCCTTTATTTGGGCGTCTAACTGACTGAATTTTGTTTCCAACCGATCAAGGGCCCACTGATGTTTTAACACGGTTCCGCCACCCCATGCAATGGCTGTGAGCAGTATCAGACCTGCCAAAAAAAACATGGTATAATTAGCAACCCTACTGGGCTTTTTTCGAAACTGGAGCGGCAAAAGATTGATGTACATTCCAGTTTTTCTGAGCCCTTTTAACGCAAGGCCATAGGCGGGAATGATACCGGCAGATGGAATTTTTGTTTTCGAAAGATCTGCCAGGAGAACATCCATGCGGCCTGTATCATGAAGCGGGGTAAGCAAGGATAAAACTTCATTGGTGGTGCAGACTAAGGTCTTTAAAGGGGTATCAATCTCTCCACGTGTCTGCCGTATTTTATCCATTTCATTCAACAGCGTTTCGGCCAGCTGGCCTTCATCCCTTTTCGCTGAAAATATCCTTGAATAGGCAAGCGCGCCATCCTCGATCAATCCAATTTCAATACTTTCTTCGTAAGAATGGGCAAAGGCGAAAGGTGCCGGGTTATGCTTGCCTGCCTGGCATAAAAAATATCCCGCGAGGGCTGTTGAGCTGATTTCAATTCCGGAGACGCCCACCCCCAAATGACCTGCAATTTCCAGATAAGGATCAAGCGTTTCCTTCTTTACTACCACGATAAGCACGCTTACCTGTTCGGATTCTTTATCTTCAGAGACGATCTGGTAATCGAAATAGATGTCTTCAGTGGAGAGAGGAATGAATTTCTCCATCTCATAGCCCAGCGTTTCCCTTAGGTTCTCTTTGACCGCCAAAGGAAAGTTTATATATCGGATGATGGCGAGGTCTCGGGGAATGGCCATGAAAACAGCTTCCGGTGAAATGCGATTGTCCCGCAGAAAACTGTCTAGGAGGGTTTTGATGGCACCCAATTTTTTCTCACCCGTTTCTTCTGAAAGAGGATAGGTCCCTTGTGCCACCAGCTGCACATCTCCCCTCGACCCTTTTAGAAAGGCTAAACCAAGGATCCGGTCCTGTATGTCAATGCCGAGACTGGTCTGAAAAAGCATCAAATGCTCCCATGAAAAGACGTCACAGTTCTTAAGGTGTTGCTCGAATGGTTTCCGATATGGGCAACCGGTCATTCCATTGTGCCACGCGGTATCGCGTCTTTAAGGAGGGATTGATCTCCACCACCATGGAAACACCTTGCCGCGTCGCACTTCCTTTAATGAGGCCCACCGATGAAATCTGATAATACGGACTGGTATCGAGCGTGATGTAGCGTGACATGGCGCCATATACATCAGCACCCAGGAGCATGGAAACTTCTCCCAGGGATTTGAAATCAGCCTCTTTTCTGAAATCCACCACCGACTGTACCAATTCCTCGGTCATTTGTGGTAATGAACGCAACATGGCCCTGGAGGCGGCATTAATACAGATCTTTGACCCGTTCACTTTTCTTGCGCTACGATTTATTCTTTCCCGCTTGGAACCACGATCCTGAAAAACGCTCACCATTTGCGCTAGGCCCCCATAAAAAATTTCGGGAGTGATACCCCGGACCATCAGCAACTCTTCCACGGCGTCAAAATCGCCATTCTTGCATTCATAAGGCGTGGGGAGCGATTGATAATAGTCATTTTCCGCGCCGTTCATGCGATGCAAGTCATTTTCGTCTCGCCAGTCTATGATAGAATCAACAATGATGCTTTTTTCTTTTTCTTCAAGCTCAAAATTATTTAACATCATTTTCAACAGCGATTCGTCTGCTGTATTGAGGTTTATTTTCCCCGCTTCATTTTCGATTTGGACCCGAAATTGCCCTTCGGAAAAGGGGACGGGGGGAATCGTCGTGTTCATTCGCCACCGTTGGGATGTTTCATCAGCCGCTTCATTTTCCTCCTCGAGTATTTTTCTTTTTTCAGGGGTTGATTCATTTCGCACCAATTCCATCACAGCGCGGTTCAGGCCCGCCAGAGCTATGAAATAGGCCTCCGTTTGCTCTTTAAAATTCCGGACCATGTTGACTTCGGTGCGCATGGCAAAACAAAATTCGGTGGCTATCGCCGAAAGGAGGATCAGCACCCACAACACCATCAGAAGGGCTATTCCTTTTTCTTTGCACGCCATTTCTCTTACCCTTCTTGTTGGCACCGCACCGGAATGATAAGACGAATGGGTGCCGTTTGTTCATCCTGCTTCAGCACAATCCTCACCGCAAGCGGCATGCCTTCCGTTTCGGAAGGGTCCCAGGCATTCTGCCAGATGACATCATCTTTGTCACTTTTCAGATATTCAAACTGAAGATTTTCAATTCCCGAAATCAAGGTAAAAAAGTCTTCATCTCTTTGATTTTCAATATCTTCATCTTTCATGAATCCTGCGTCTTTCTCGAAAAGCCTGAGTTGCATTTTTCCGTCTTTAGCGACGTCTTCTATTTCGTATTTTACAAAAACAACACCCGTCAGTGCGCCCGGCACAATCGGCATTCGGGAAACAAATTCCATTTTTTTTTCAGAACCCCTGAAGTAAAAAGCATCATCTCCCCATTTGATTTCGTGGACACAGGCGCTCGCGATCTGCTGAGACAAAAGACCCAGAACAGCGCGTTGTCGCTGATAAACGGCAATGTCTTTTTCACCTTTTTCCCACGCCCGCGTACCGATCCTGAGGGCGCCGAAAATAATCAGCAGTACAACGCCCAGAATGGTAAGAGAGATTATCAGTTCCAGAAGGGTGAAACCGGACGCGCCATGAATTGCGGTTTGCTTTTTAAAATGCATTTATGCGCTATCTTCAAACGCCTTTTTTGGTATTATCGGCAGATGGTTCTCTTTTGACAACCTTCATGGTATCAATGGAAAAAGATTTCTCCTTTTCTCCCTCACGCCAGGTAATGCGGACATGAATCTTCATCAGGTCAACGGGCGGGTCTTTTTCATCGTTTTCAGGGACAATACGCGTAACAGAGCTCTGCCATCGGTAGTCATCTTCGAATTCGCCCTGGCTTTCCCCTTCAGAAAGCTCAGGAATAACGAGTGTTTCGGCCATTTTTTCCCTGGCATAAAATACGCCCCGCGCATATTTTTGGGATAACTGACGCGATTTGAGACCACCCGAAAAGAGTTGAAAAATCACAACAAGAGAGATGGCCAGAATGGATATGGCCACCAAAATTTCAATCAGTGCAAAACCGCTTGCGACCTTTGATATCGGTTCTACGCTGCGGCGGCCCTTTGTCAAGACAGCTCCACGCGCACGGTTCCGGTAACGAAATCTATTTTTACTGCGGCTTCGCGCTTACGACTGTTTTCAAGAAAAATGGTCCCCCCGCTGCTGCACCCGTTGGGCATGAAGGCAACAGCAAAAAACCTTGAATCGGATTCGGAACCGTCATAGGCCAACGCCTTTTTAAATATCACGTCTTCAGGCAGATTCAAGCGCTTTTCGCCACCCCTTTTTGTTTTTGGGGAGAGGCCGTCGGTTTCATCCCCGGTTTCGGAGGTGCTCGCATCGGGTTTTACCGTTAACCGGTTTTGATTGAGGTCCACAAGGGCCACATAAGGAACACTTTCCGCTATGGCCCGGCTCCTGGCGTATCTTAAAGAGGCCGCCACCTTTTTTGATGCGGTTTTTAGCGCTATATTGCCGAGGCTGCCGGCAACATTGACCGCAACAAACGTAGAAAAGACACTGATGATGACCAAAACCACCAGTAGCTCAATGAGTGAAAAGCCCTTCTTCATTTTTATTGGGGCCGGGTGATCGAAAGAAATGGGAAAAAATAAAGGTCTGCCCCTTCAGAACCCATCAGCCGGCTTCTTCTTTATCGGCTTCCCGGTTTGAGATGTCCTTGTCTTCACCTTCGCCCCCTTCCGTACCGTTGGCGCCAAGGGAAATGATTTCAACCTCACCGTCGTCGTTTCGCTGGTATACATAGGGATTCCCCCAGGGGTCTTTTGGCACGGCTTTCGGCAAATAGGGACCGTCCCATTTTTCCACATCTGAAGGTTTAGTCCTGAGGGCTTGAAGGCCCTGTTCCGTCGAAGGGTATTTGCCCACATCCAGTCGGTAGGTATCCAGGGCCGTTTCAAAAAGGGACATTTGGGCAAGGGCCGCTTTCTGTTTTGATTTACCCACTTTTCCAAACATGCGAGGACCCACAAGCGCCGCGAGAAGGCCCATGATGACCATAACGATCAACAGTTCAATCAAACTGAAACCCATTTCTTTCTTTTTTCTTCTTTTCATTACAACTCCTTTCATGTGCCAAACTAAAAGGGCATCTCATTCATGCTGAATACGGCCATCAGCATGGAGACCACTACGAAACCGACCACCAACCCCATGACCAGAATCATTGTCGGTTCCAACAGGCTGATGAGCCGTTTTACCATATTTCGAACCATTTTCTCATAACTTTCAGCCACCCGTAGAAGCATTCGGTCCAGCCGTCCCGTCTCTTCACCAACGGTAATCATCTGAATGGCAAGCGGCGGAAAAATTCCCGTATCACGAAGCGGTTTGGACAAACGATCGCCTTCTTTTACCCGGGTATAAACCGTCTCCATGACGCCTGAAATGAACTTGTTGCCGATGATGTCTTTTACCAGCATGAGGGCTTGAAGAATCGGAACGCCACTTTTGGTCAACGTTCCGAGCGTCCGGGCAAACCGGGCCACCTCAATTTTTTTGATAAGTTCTCCCGCCACGGGAAAAGCCATTTTCTTTCTGTCAAACTTCAAACGGCCGGCGGGCGTATTGAGATACTTTTTGAAAGCGAAATAACCCGTTCCAAGTACGATTAGAATCGCCCACCAATAAGATTGCAGCAGATGGCTGACTCCCAGCAGGAACCGGGTGCTAAGCGGAATGGTCTGGCCCATGTCCGAGAAAATGATTGAAAATTTGGGAATGACAAAGGTCAAAAGGACAATAATGGACAGGCCTCCTACGCATACCAGAAAAATGGGATACACCATGGCGGATTTAATATAGTCCTTAAGTTCTTGCGCGCTCTCCAAAAACTCTCCCAGCCGGCTTAAAACCGCTTCCAGAACACCTCCCGCTTCACCGGCCCGCGCCATGCTCACATAAAAGGAGCTGAAAGCCCTCGGGTGTTTTGCCAAAGCGTCAGACAGGTAGCCGCCACCTTGAACCGTTTTTAGAATATCGCCTATTACCTTTTTGAATCGATCTTTTTCAGCCGATTCGATTAACAAGGAAAGCGCACGATCAACCGGCAGGCCGGCTTCAAGCAGCGTCGCAAGGTCCTGGGTGAAAACCATCACATCTTTGGAGGAAACACCATGAAAAAAGTTTAATAACTGCTCCGAAACATTCAATCCCAGTCGCTTGCCGTTCCCTTTGGCCAAAGCGATCCGTATGGGGATCAACCCGCGCGTATGCAGTTCCGCTACTACCTTTTTTTCATCCTCCGCCTCTAATATTCCGGTAACAATTTTACCGGTGCTGTCAGCGGCTTTGTATGAATATGCGGCCATTGTCAATTTTCAAGGGTGACTTTCAATATCTCCGGAATGGTGGTTACGCCTTTCTTTACCTTCCGCCATCCGTCCTCCCTCAGGGTCAGCATCCCGGCTGCTACGGCGACTTCCTTGATTTGTTCGGCACTGGATTTGTTGATGATCTCTTTTCGAATCCGGCCGGTTACCGGCAGGTATTCAAAAATGGCGGTTCTGCCGCTGAACCCGGTATAGCGGCACGCTTCACAGCCTTTGCCAGCAAAAAAAGCGGTTTCGGCGGCTTCATCAGGACCTATTTGCATGGACTTCAAAAGTCGTTCTTCCGGTGTAATCCGTTGCTTGCATTTGGGACAGATGACCCTCACCAGCCGCTGTGCCAGTACGCCCAAGAGAGTTGAACTCAAAAGAAAGCTCTCAACGCCCATGTCCAATAGCCTTGTAATGGCGCCTGCGGCGTCATTGGTGTGAAGTGTACTGAACAATAAATGCCCTGTCAAAGCAGACTGAATGGCAATCTCCGCTGTTTCCCTGTCCCGGATCTCCCCCACTAGAATAATATCCGGATCCTGCCGCACAATGGAACGAAGGCCGCTGGCAAAGGACATGCCGATCTTCTGATTCACCTGAATCTGGTTTACGCCGCTCAGCTGATATTCCACCGGTTCCTCAAGGGTGATAATTTTATTTTCAGGTGAATTGATTTTGGCAAGGGTGGTGTAAAGGGTGGATGTCTTACCGCTCCCTGTGGGTCCGGTGACCAGAATCATGCCGTATGGTTGCAAGGAGAGATTCGTGTACTGTTCAAGTACGTTTTTCGGAAATCCCAGTTTATCGAGATCCAGAATGAGGGTGTCCCGGTCCAGAATTCGCATGACCAGACTTTCGCCATAAAGGGTTGGGATGGTCGAGATTCTGAAATCAATTTCTTTGTCTGAAATCCGCAGTTTAATTCGACCGTCCTGAGGTAGTCTTCTTTCCGCGATATCCAGTTTGGCCATGATTTTGACCCTGGAGATAATGGCCGCCTGCAGCCGGTGGGGGGGAGACTCTACGTCGTGAAGAACACCGTCGATGCGGTATCGCGCTTTGAATTCATTTTCAAAGGGTTCGAAATGGATATCGCTGGCTTTCTGCTCCACGGCATTGAAAATCAACCGGTTCACCAACCGGATAATGGGTGCCTCTGAAGCGAGATCCCTTAAATGATCTTCATCTTCAACATTTTCCCTGGAAATATCGTAAATATCTTTTCCGGCTTCTTCGATGATGGTTTCCAATGATTGGCTGCCGGCCCCGTACAGCCGTTCAACCGTATCAAGGATGTCTGTTTCTTTTCCCCGGCAGACCTGAACGTGCAGACCATAGGAAACCCTTAACGCGTCGATGGTGTAGAAATCCTCGGGATCCGCCATGGCGATCTTAAGAAAATCATCTCCCATCTCCAGTGGCACGAACTTGGATTCCCGCATCATTTTGTCCGATAGGTTGTCCAGAACCACTGGTTCTTTGGGATAATCCTTGAAGGAAATCGGGGTCATTTAAACGCCCTGCCCATATCAAAAGGGTAACGGATAGAGGACTTTTTCAAGTGCAAACGATATCATTAAAATTTTTTCCTCATTCCTTAAAGTAGTCAATAACACTTTGGATGATGCTTTCCAGGTCATAGGAGGGTTCAAATCCAACTGTTTTTTTCAGTTTGCTGATGTTTGGACATCTCCTTTCCATATCCTCAAAACCTGGTCCGTACGCCTTTTCGTAAGGCACAAAATCGATTTCGGAGAGACTCCCGGTCATCTCCTTGACCTTAAGCGCCAGATCTTTGATGGTGACTTCTTCATTGTTGCCCACATTAAAGATGTCACCTACCGCCGAAGGTTCATCCATCAAACGTGTAATGGCTTCCACCACGTCGCTTACGTGAGCGAAACTTCGACTCTGGGTACCGTCTCCGAAAACGGTAATCGGTTTTCCCAGCAAAGCGCTTTGAACAAAATTCGGCAGCACCATGCCATATTGTCCAGTCTGTCTGGGACCCACGGTATTAAACAAGCGGCCGATCAATACGGGGAGTTTTTTTTCGTCAAAATAGGCAAGTGCTTGAAACTCGTCCAGGGTCTTGGAGCAGGCATAGGCCCATCGCCGTTTTTTTACTGTCCCCATGACCCGGTTGTCATCTTCCGAGAGATGGTGCTCCACATGTTTGCCGTAGATTTCGGAGGTAGAGGCAATAAAGACCTTTTTTTTAAACTGATTGGCCAGCCTCAGAACCACTTCCGTCCCTTTGACATTAATATCCAGTGTTTCCACCGGATGATCCATAATGTTTCTAACACCCACTGCGGCTGCCAGATGGTATATTTGATCTACCTTAAATATAAGTTCGTTCATGATCGATTCATTGAGTATCGTGTCGATCACCAGATGTAGCCGCTCATGATTCTGAATTTTGGAGATGTTGGCCAGTTTCCCGGTCCATAAATTATCGATGATAAAGACTTCGTTGTTGTTTTCCAGTAAATGCTCCGCAAGATGAGATCCAATGAAGCCGGCCCCTCCTGTAATTAATATTTTCATTTTATTGCCCTTTCAGCAAGAAATACTTCTCAATTTATAAAGCTCCGCCCCTTCGGTTACAGGGTTTGAACCGTTTGCTGTTCATTAAAATTTAACAAAAAAGATCTGTCAAACGATAACAATAGGCCGTAAATGGCTGCCAAAAGCCTGGATGCTCGGTTGGAGGGTCAAAAGGCTTATTCGGGAATCCTTTCCAGCGACCAGTCTTCAATTTCCACTTCGAGGGACCGCTGTAGCAGTTCAATGGAGACAACAACCCGGTCAGTCTTGTCCTTATGACGGATATAAAAGCCTTCCAGGCCTTTTAAAGGCCCTTCCATAATCATTACACGGTCCCCTTCTCGCATGTAGGAGCGGTTTTGAACCGTTCGATCCGTACCGTCCATGATCGTCAGGGAAGCAATTTCCTTTTCATTGGCGGGAACCGGCTTTCCTCTAAAAGACACCATCCGCACCACACCCACTGTCTGAATGATGCGATGATATTCCTCCGGCGCAAGGGTCGAGCGGACAAAAACGTAACCTGGAATCAGTGGCACAAGTATTTTTTTTCGCCGGTCCTTTCGACGACTCATCACTTGAATTCGAGGGAGAAGGGCCTCAAGGGATTTACCACAAAGCCCCGTATAAACTTTTTGTTCAAAACGGCTTCGTGTATGCAGGGCCCACCATCTGGTGGGAGCTACAAGTGAATCCTTTGCGGTGTTGGTTTCCAAAACGATTGTTTCTCCTGTTCATCTGGTATCATCACCGCATCCGTTTGGCAAGGCACTTCACCGATATAGCGGATGTGCGGAAATGTTGAAGAAATAACTGGCTTTGTCAAGGAAAAATTGACGTCAACATCTTGCCAAAATATAATAATACCTTATATGATTTTTTCAAAAAACGCCATCGCCAGTTGGCCTAATGCGTTTTTCGGATGTCTTTGTTTAAACATATGAAGGGAAAGGGAACCATGGAATGTAATCGGGAAAAGAATCTCTCAAAATGTAACTGTACTTATGAACCCTGCAACAGAAAAGGAATTTGCTGCGAGTGTATCGCTTACCATTTGAAAATGCGGCAACTGCCGGGCTGTTGTTTTTCAAAAGAGGCGGAAGTAACTTATGACCGCTCTTTTGAACACTTTTCACGCATGGTTCAAAAAGGAAAAATCTGATGCTGTGAACGATGGGGCAACCTTCCTTAAACGTTACGGTAAGGGGTGGTCGGGACGACTGGATTTGAACCAGCGGCCCCCGCGTCCCGAACGCGGTGCTCTACCAGACTGAGCCACGTCCCGACTGGAGGGAACCATACCCTATTTCTTTTCCTGAGGCAAGTCTATTTTGCCACCATCTTCCGTCATCTTCCAACATCAGCTTACCTGAACAAAGTTCCATCATTTGCTCAATGGCTTGAACGGAGAAATTTCCCTGTTCCCATGAAAGCCTCTTTAATCAGCCACTCTCTACGCCATAAGTATCCAAATAAAGGTCGAACCCCGCTTTGGTTTCCTCATCGATAGGGACACGGTTCCCTTTCACAAGAACAGGCATCCGTTCCTCATAAAGATATTGGACCACCGCTTTTATACCGGCGACGGCAAAAACCTGAATTCCGCTCTTCGTCGCAAAATCGTCTATGGCATTGTTCCCCTTACGTCCTAAGACCACGTTTCCCTCTTCATTGTAGACGGCTGTGGTTTGTTCTCTGTCAATTCCAATCCCGATCCCTTCAATATGGATCGTCATACCTCTCAGGTGCGCTTCAGCCTCGATCTTTTCGAGAAGATCATATTTGGTGCCCATGGATGTCGCCACATCGTCCACAATAAACAAGCGGCAACCGTCAAAGAAACTCTGGTTGACAAACATCCCCTTTTTACCGGTAGCCTCCCCATGGGTTTTGGCTTCTTTGCGGTCGTACTCGAACGAAATGTCTTTTTGATATAATTGCCAAAGGGCAATGCTGGTGGAAAGAGCGATGGCGCTGCCCTTATAAGAAGGCCCGAGGATCACGTCCACGTGTTTTTCAAGACCTTCAGATACCATCATTTCGGCGAAAAACGATCCCAACAACAGGCTCATACGCCCGGATTTGAACGTGGCCATGTTGACAAAATAAGGCGTTGGCCGTCCGTCTTTCAACAACAGGTTATCGTCAAAAAAAAGCGCCCCGGTTTCGGCCAGGGTCCCAGCCAGCCGTTTCACATGATTCCTTACAAAGGGTTTTGCCTGATCCATTGTAAAATTTCTACTCCCCGGAAATGGAAGCTCAGAAGTTTCTCCTTGATTTACCACGCTTACATTTTTCTTTTTCGTGTTATCGACGCGGTCCCCAGCTACCTTTTGCTTTAATTGCCAAATTTAGACCTTGGCGGGCCCTGCCCATGTCGGGGGCAATCTCAAGGGCTCTATGAAAATACTGCGCTGCTTCGTCCAACCTGTTCTCTTTCAACCTCATGAAACCGAGATTCGTTAGGGCCTGTGCGAAATTTGGGTTTTTCTGAACCGCAGCCTCGAAATAGCGCGCCGCTTCTTTAATATTCCCCTGCAACATGAGAACTTGACCCACGTTGTTTAGAATTTCCGAGTTGTTGGGATCGAGGTGTGCCGCTGATAAAAGATGTTCCTTCGCTTCTTCAAATTTTTTCTGTTGTGCAAGTGCAATCCCAAGGTTGTTTTGGGCCTTTGCGTAACGTGGCTTGATGCGAACCGCTTGATAAAAATGCCGTGCAGCTTCCTCAATACGCCCCTGCCTTAACAAAAGCTGGCCATAATTGTTTTGAATAATAGCGCTGCCAGGCTTTGTACGAACTGCCATACCAGTGTGTTTGACAGCCTCTGGAATGTTCCCTTTTGCCATGAAAATTAACCCCATATTGTCGTGGGCAACGGCAAAATTAGGCCTGAGCTGAAGCGCCTTTTCGTATTGCACCAACGCTTCATCCAACTTTCCGCGACGCTTTAGAACATTTCCCAGATTGTAAAAAGCCCTATGGTTATGTGGGCTTTTGGATGTCACGTCCGCCCACAGCAGCACGGGATCTTTCCAAATTTGATTTCTCAAATAAGTCCCGGTCGAAAGGGCAAGAAAAGCCACCGACAAGATGGCCACCGCCCATCTTGTCCGATCTTGAAAGAGATCAAAAACGCTGTAGACCACTGCAACTGCAAAACCGAACATGGGCAGATAGAGCCGATGTTCAAAAATGGCGTCGCTTATGGGGAAAATGCTGGATTCGATGGAAAGGGTGATAAAAAACCAGAAAATGCCAAAACTGACAGCCGGCTTTTTTCGAATATTCCAAAAACCAACGACCAGAACAAAAACCACAAAAAGAAAGGCCAGAGGCGTATAACCATCAAAAAACCCCGTTTTGAAAGGCATCATGTAGTCTAGATTTTGACCTATCGGAAAGAAAAGCAACCGCACATACTGCACAAAAACCGAAAATTGTGTGCAAAGATAGCTGAAACGGTCAATGGTTTTTGCTTCCCTTGTCAGAATCGAAACATCTTCAAGGAAATTTTCAAATCTTATGCCTCGTATTGAAGCAAAGAAATACAATATTACAGTAACCAAAATACAGGTAATCGGCACAAGCCAGATCAACTTTTTTCGCCATCCGGCCCAGGTCCTGTCAAACAAAAAATATTCAACCAGCAGTGTCACACCAAAAAGGGTTGCAGCATTTTCTTTGCACAGCAGCGCAAGCACGCCCAAAAAAACAAAAAGGAAAAAGCAGGTGAACACCTTGAAACCAAACATGCCATTTTTGCTTTTGGCAAACTCAGGTAATTCTGCTTGGGAACTTGATTTTGGCGCCCGATTGACCTGTAGGCTTCGAGCCCAAATGTAAAAAAGCACCGCACCCAGATAAAACGATGCCGACATGGAAGTGTACCGCTGAACAATGTAAGTGACGGACTGTGTCTGAATGGGGTGTGCTACAAAGAACAGGGCGGCGAACAGCGCCATCATTTGCTTGGAAACAGACGTATCAAGCACTTCTTTTTTTCGGGAGGTAAGAGCTTCTGCAACACTTTCAGCTTTCGCCGGACATTGATATCTATTAAGAGATAACCGTTTAAACACCCATAAGGAAAGCACATAAACCAGTAGGCCATTCAGAATGTGAATGCTAATATTGACCAGATGGTATCCAAAAGGTTTCACTTTTCCAATTTTGTAATTGATAGCGAAAGAAAAGGACGCAAGCGACCTGCGGGACAAAAAACCCTTTAGTGTGGAATAGTTCTGAAGGTCTCTAATTCTCGTGTTGTCTTCGATTTGATATTGATCATCAAAGACAAAAGGGACATCATATACATTGCTGTAAATCACAAGAACCGTTATCACGATCGTTATCGATGCAAATAACGAGTTCGCGAACAGACTTTCCGAAGAACTGAATTTCACGAAATAATCCCCCTACTTATTCAATGGCAGTACAGATTTTTCCGCATTATCGAGGCCCGAGCAGGAAAAATTCCGTAACTTTTTGCAGGAACGTACCTTCCACCGCAGCTATAACACATGAATCACTTAGTTTCAAAAGAAAACCCTTTTCTTTTAGCTCGTTTTCTTGATATATTAGAGGCAGAAATGAAACAGGCCAACACAATGGAGAACTCTTTCTAACCTTTCGAAAAGCGGCTGATATTGCCATTTTTCATCAGATAAGGAATCCTCAAGGCTTATGAATATGCTGAATCTTCAGAGTTTATTTTTGTAGACATGAAAAACTTCAAAGTGCTCGTTCTGGTACCTGTTTTTAATGAATGGCCTCATCTTTTGCCTGTCCTACAAAAACTGCAGGTTCACTTTTCAAATATTCTGTTGATCGACGACGGAAGCGAAGACAAAAGTTATCTTGGTTTGATTAAAGAGGAAGGGTTTCAATATCTGGACCTTCCCTTTAATTTGGGGCATTGGAGTGCGATTCAAACGGGCTTCAGATATGCCCTGGTTAATGAATTTGACGGGGTGATAACTTTTGATGGTGATGGACAGCATCTACCGGAAGGGGCACTTCAAATCGTTCCATTCCTCGAACAGGGCTACGACGTGGCTATCGGGGGGGACAATAGCCGAGGTGGTTGGACCAGGAAATTTTGCAGAGGAATCCTGAATCGCTTTTCCGGTCTTGACATCAGTGATTTCACTTCCGGCCTCAGGGGGTACAACCGGGCAGCCATGGGCCATTTGGTCCAAGGGGCTTTTCTGAACCTGGACTATCAGGACCTGGGGGTTCTTTTTATGGCGAAGAAAAAGGGGCTTCAACTCACCGAAATACCCGTCAATATGGAAACCCGCATAGGAGAAAAATCAAAGGTCTTTCCGAATCTTGCAAGCGTTGTGCGATATCTTTTCATCACGCTGACCTTCATCACCGCGAGGAAATTATGATTTCCTATAAAATTACCACCGGTATTTTAGGTGCCGTCATTTTCATCATCATACTGTCGCTGGTTCGCAAAGGGAAACTCCAAGAAAAATACGCTTTAACCTGGTTTGCCATCGGCATCGTGGTGGTGCTGCTGGGAATTTTTCCGGTAATTCTGGATAAGATCGCCAAATTTACCGGTGTATCCTACGCGCCGGCTTTACTGTTTGTAATCGCTGTGGCCGTGTTGTTGATTCAAAATCTTTACCTTTTTATTTATGCATCTCAGAACGAAGTGCGAATCAAAGCGCTTCTTCAGGAAGTGGCGGTGCTGAACAAACTGGTGGCGGAACTACGGGAAGATACGATTCTCCCTTCAAAATCGAAAGCGGTAAAATGTCTTCTTGGTAACGGCGATGCGGTTGGATCCAATGAGCCCGAAAGCGATAATCAAGAACCGGCCAGCCCGCTTTTAAACACCATATCTCCATAGATGTCTCCAATACCCTGGGCGACAGATTGAATGTGAAATTTTCGATTGAAATTTTGTTGCCCTTTCTGGCCGGCTTCCCGGCGAAGACTGGGTTTCGCTGCCAGATATGCTACTTTTTTTGCAAGCGCATCCGCATTCCCCGGGGGAACCAGCCATCCGCAATCACCTTCCTTAACCACCCATCCCGGACCTGAACCGGGGATATCACTGGCAACAATGGGCTTTCCGTAGCGCATGGCTTCCAGAAGTACAACGCCAAAAGCTTCAGTCCTTTCAAGGGAAGGCAGACAGAACAGATCGCATGTGGCGAAAAGGGCCTGAAGCATCTTGTTGGAAAGCCCACCCCTTAAACGCACCTGCCTTTGAACGCCTTGCCGGCGGACTTCTGCCTCTAATTCAGCCTTAAGATTTCCTTCGCCAACAATCTGCACAGCAGTGTTCCGGGTCCGACCAACGGCTCTTATGAGAACATCAAACCCTTTATAATAGGTGAGCCGACCGACGGAAAGCACTCTTAAGCAACCTGATGGCCAGCTTTTTTCCGCCCGTTCAATTTCAAGGGGTTCAGGCCATGGGAGGCGCTCAGGGTCGACGCCCAAAGGGACAACCGTGCATTTGGGAATCCAGGGTTTCAGAGGAACACTGTTCTGCAGATACGGTTTTGATGCGACCAGTATCTTCTGGGCCCGTTTCAGCATGCCTTGTTCCAGTGGCCGGTAACATCGATACGCTTTTTCAAGACGACGGTCAATGCTTGAGGGCACCACATCGGACTGCCATTGAATCATCCACGGAATCAAGCGGGCCTCCGAAAGGGCCAAACTCCAGAAGGCAGAGGGGTTGGGAAAATGGAAATGAAGAAGATGCGGGCGAAAGGAACGAATGATTTTCTTCAGAACCAACGGAAAAGTGGGGCTGACGGGCGCATAGAGTATTTGTCCCAGGGAAGCTGTTCGAACAATTGGAATTCCTTCAATGTTTTCTTTGGAAGATTTTCTACTGTGTTTGTGATGGTGAACAAGCGCGGCAACCTCAAGACTCCTTTTTCTTTGCGCCTTCAGAAGATCCCGTAAGAAAATCTCCATGCCGCCGGCGTAAGGCGGATAGTATTTTCCGATGTGAAGGATGCGCATATTCAGCCCTGAAATTACGACAGGCTTTCGTCCAGGTGTTTTTTGAGCAAACCCACCTGATGCTTCAGACTGCGATCCGTCTTCATTTTCTTCTCAACCAATTCAGTCGCATACACCACCGTGGAATGGCTGCGGTTGATGGTTCGGCCAATGGATTCCAGTGTTTCGTCGGAATATTTTCTGGAAAGGTATGCGTAGATGTTGCGCGGATATGCGTAAGCCTTTTTTCGAGAACGGGAACTGAGCATATCGATGCTAACCTTGTAATATTCACACACAAGCGCCATTATTTTTTCAGTGGTAATGGACCCTTCTTCCGATACCAGTGCACACACGACATCCTTGGCCAGATCCATATCGATCTTTGCCCCTACCAGTTCGGCTCTGGCCTTGAGGCATTTCAGCGCGCTTTCCATTTGGCGAACGTCACGCTTCAACCTGCCCGCCAGAAAATGAACCACATCTTTTGAAAGAACAACGTTGAATCCTTTGGCTTTTTCTTCCAGTATTTTGATGCGTGTGTGATAATCCGGTCCTCCGATGGTGGTCACCAGGCCTGAAGTCAGGCGGGAAGAAAGCTCCTTGGACATCTGCGGAATATCCTTGGGCGGTAGAGAGCTGGTAAAGATAATTCTTTTTCGGTCCTGGGCCAGGGCATCCAGCGTATAGCCCAATTCCGCCTGTATTTTTTCTTTTCCACCTAAGAAATGGACTTCTTCCAGAAGCAGGACATCACATGATTGCCGGTATCTGTTCTTAAATGCTTCAATACACCGATTCCGGAGGGAAGAGATCATTTCGTTAGTGAAGTCCTCTGCCGTCATGTAGAATACCCGGGATCGCGGGTTTTTAGCAAGAATGCTGTGCCCGATAGCCTGTGACAGGTGGGTTTTCCCCAAACCGGTATTTGAGAGCATGAGAAGCGAATGGTAATCGCAACTGTCCCCCAACGCAATATTCTTTGAGGCTGAATAGGCAAATTCATTGGATTGTCCGACAATAAAGCGATCAAAGGTAAATTGGCTGTTCAGCAAAAAACTCTTTGGACGTTTTTTCTCGGGCATACCGGGAAGAATCAATTGATCCGGGTCGGGCGCAAAAGCAGCGGGGGATGGCGTTCTTTTGCGTCGCTGCACTTTAAGCTGAACATCGACAGGTCTGTCGACCAGAGCATTAAACTTTTCTCTGATCAGATCCAGGTAATTTTCGACAACCCAATCTTTACTAAATCGATTGGGGCATCCCAAAACGACGGAGTTTTTCTCAGCCTGAAGGCATGCGATCGGTTTGATCCACAGAGAAAAGGTATTTTCCGGAACCCTCATTTTGATCTGATTTTTAATTTCGCCCCAAACGGTTTTCATGGGTTGCTCCTGATGAAACAAAAAGGTGAAATGAAAGAAATGAAGTGAGACGTTACGGCGAAACTGATTGCAGGGAATATCTACAGCAAAAGTAAAAGTCTTGTCAAATAGGCCTTGGCGCAATCAATACTTAAGGGTCCGATAATTTTCGACAACGGCTAACTTGTTTCGTTTACAGCAAAATTAACCGTCCCTTTTCTAAGGTGCTGAGAAAGCGATGCATTTCGTAATTATTAAATTGCATTGATATCAATATATTATATGATATACACTATTTGTTGAAAGAAAATTCCACAAGCTTTCTCTGCCGATTAATCTATTTTTCTTTGTTTTTCTACAAATTTCATTTTTTTGTGTTTGTTTTTTTGAAAGCCCCCGTTGATCAATGTTCATCGGCTTTTTACGATTTTCATCCCATAAAGAAGAAATATTGAAATGAAATTCATCGCTGACCTACACACCTATTTTCAGTTTATGAGGGCAACTTCAAAAAACCTTACGCCTGAAAATCTCTCATTATGGGCCCAGAAATAAGGGATCGGCGTCTTTGGGACAGGGAACTTTACCCACACCGTTCAAACCCGCCATTTCGGCGTTTAGCGAACCGGTTGATTGAAATACCCCAGATCCAGATCCGGAAAACTTTCGTTTAGATGTTCCGCCATCTTGCGCATACCGATACCCACGGCATCGGTTGCGGGCATTTTTGCAGCATAAAATTCCGGGTCAATACAGAGGTTTTTCAGATGCAGAAAGTTGACGCCGGTTTTGGAGATCAAAGCCTCCAGTGCATCCATTTCTTCCTGCTGATCTGAAACACCTGGAAAAACCAAATAATTCAGCATGGTATACAGCCCCAGTTGCCGCGATAAACCAATGGCATCGACCACATCATTAAATCCGTATCCTTTGGGGCGATAGTAGGCCCTATAGAAGTCCCTCCTGGCGCTGTTTAAGCTGATGCGGATGGAATCCAGTCCGCTTTTTGCAATTTTTTCAATGCGGTCCGGAAAACTGCCGTTTGTATTAAGGTTGATGGTCCCTTTTTGCGTCTGTTTTCGAATTTCCGTGATGCTTTCTGCAATCAACCCATATTCAGTAAGGGGTTCTCCCTCACAGCCCTGCCCGAAACTCACAATGGCTTTCGGCGCACAGGTCAGGTGGGCCACCGCCAGATCGACGATTTCTCCCATGGAAGGCGTAAAGCAGATCCTATCGTGAGACGCTTCAAACGAAGCGCCCGGTTGAAGCGACAGGCATCCCAGGCAGTCGGCATTGCATTTTCGGCTGACCGGCAGCGGCGCTTCCCATCTTCTCAAGAAGAGATTTTTTGCGGCAAAACAATGGTTTTCCCTCGCGCAGACGGTCAAATGATCGACGAGTGGACCGGTCGTGATTTTCTTTCTGAAATTTGAAATGGCGAGGCCCAGGTCGCGGTCATCATAATGGCGGGGATCCCATCGCTCGTTGTACTCCACCTCGAACCCTGCAGACCAGTACCGTCCTTCCTTGAAACCAACAGCCCCATAGGCCCATGACGGCAGCACGAAGGATTTTCGACGGTAATCCGCCGCTGGAAGATGGGTTCTTACAAATCCCGGTTCAAGAAAAGAAGCGACAGCGAAACAGGGAATGGAATACCCACCCAAATCCATTTTATGAACGGTTTTCAATTGACCCGTTTCAGGGTCCAGACCCATGGGAGGACAGGCGGGGATATAGAAAAGTTTACTGAATTCCGGCATAATCATCAGATCTTCAGTTTCGATGGGCGAAAGCCTTGACCCGGAAAGCCCGGCCATTCTAAGGTTCGGATGGTCATAAATGCGGCCTTCATCGTCTGCATAAATCATGAGCGGCAGGTCTTTGAGGTTTTGGGTGGTCATACCGTCTCTTTTCTGATACCTGTTGTTGACTATGATCTTTTAGGGTGTTTAAAATAGCAGAAATATCAGATCCCGGCAAGAATACTCCTTGGAAAAAGGAGAGGTTTTGCCGGTCCACAGCAAGGAAGAAATGTCGTTTCCAAACAAAAAAAATGAAAAAAGGGGCAAGCAATTCAGACTTGTCAAGTTTTTCGCCTATGCCAGTTTTCTGGTTCTCATCATTTTCAGTTTGCCTTTTTCCATGGTCATCTCACAACGGGCCAAAGACATTCTAATGAAAAGCCACGAAACGTATGCCCTGTTGTTGGGTGAAAACCTGAATCACCAGGTCTTTCAGAATTTTGTGCTGCCTGTTACCCAGCAGTACGGGAAGATGAGACTCAGGGAAAAACGGCAGCAGGCATTGATGGATCGTATCGTCAGAAACACCACTCACAGCTTTAAAATCGATGTGGTGAACATCTATGATATCAACCAGGGGGTGATCGCTTACAGCACCGACCCCAAGCTTATCGGGAAAAAAGTGCGAGAGAGTTTGGGTTACAAAAAAGCGGTCGAGGGCGAGAACTCTTCCCGTCTTGTATCCGGAGGAGATGGAATCTGGGGCATAGGGATCCAACGACTGGGGGCTGAAAAAAAGTTGCGGACTTATATTCCGTTTATGGGAACCCGCCGTTTCCTAGGCGATACCGGGCATGTCCTGGGTGTTTTTGAACTGATACAGGACCTTACTGCGGAATATGAATCCCTGGTTCGGTTTCAGTATCTGATTTTCGGCCTTTCAATCCTGATTATGGGCATGATTTTTTTGGCGCTTTTGTTTATCGTGCGCAAAGCGGAAAAAATCATTGCGGAAAGGGCCCGGGAGCAGCGGGAACTGGAAACCCAGCTGGATCAGGCGGAACGGTTGGCGGCACTGGGTCAGATGGTGGCTGGGGTATCCCACGAAATCAGAAACCCGCTTGGTATTATTCGAAGTACCGCCGAACTGATGGGCAGCATGTCCACCGGCAATGAGTCACAGGCCAAACTGTCGGGTCTGATTGTTGAGGAATCGAGCCGTCTCAATAATATTGTTACGGAGTTCCTTGATTTCGCCCGGCCCCAGACACCTCATTTCCAGGACTGTGATCTGAATGAAATCCTGCACAAAAACATCCAGTTTTTGCAACGGGAACTTGAAACAAGAAAAATTCTGCTGCAGGATGGATTGCCCCATCGGTCTCTGCCTCTCAAGGCCGACCCTCAACTGCTCTACCGGTCTTTCCTGAACATTTTCATGAACGCCCTTCAGGCTATGGAAGATGGGGGGACCCTTTCCGTCAGTGTTTCAGAAGATGGAGATCATTATGGGGTAGCCATTGAAGATGACGGCAGCGGTATTCAGGAAAAGGATCTGAAAAAGATTTTCGATCCTTTTTTCAGCACGAAAGACAAGGGAAGTGGTCTAGGGCTTTCCATTGTCCGCAATATCATCGAGGGCCACAAGGGTCATATTCGGATTGAAAGCCATCTTGAAGCGTCGGCTCCTGATGAAACCGGAACCAGTGTTTTCATTCAACTGCCAAAACAATAAAGGTGAGGGATATGGAAACCATCCTGATTGTTGATGATGAAAAGAACTATCTCGTTGTACTGGAAGCGCTTCTGAGTGCTGAAGGGTACGAAATTATTACGGCCAGGGACGCCAAAATGGCTGTGAGCATTCTTCGTGAAGCAGATATCGATCTGGTCATTACGGATATGAAGATGCCGGGGATGAGCGGAATGGAGCTTCTGGAAGAATGCAAGAAAATCAATTCGGAAATTCCCGTTATTATGATGACCGCCTTTGGTACCATCGAAATGGCGGTTGAGGCCATGAAAAAGCATGCCTACGATTACATTCAGAAACCATTTGAAAATGAGACGCTCAAACTGACGGTCAAAAAGGCAATGGAGAACCATCGCCTGTTAAAAGATAACAGACTGCTGGCAGAAGCCCTTTCCGATCGATTCAGATACGGCAATATGGTGGGGAAGAGCAGACCGATGATGAAAGTCTATGACCTTATTGACAAGGTCTCCAGCTCCAAGGCGTCCGTGCTCATTACCGGACCTTCGGGAACCGGAAAAGAACTCATTGCCAAGGCCATTCATTACCAGGGACTCAGAAAGGAAAGACCGCTTATTTCCATCAACTGCGGGGCGCTTACGGAAACCCTGCTGGCCAGTGAATTGTTCGGGCACGAAAGGGGGGCTTTTACCGGAGCCGTCGCCATGAAAAAAGGCCGTTTTGAGCTGGCGGACGGCGGTACCATCTTTCTGGACGAAGTGGGGGAGATGCCGCCGTCACTTCAGGTGAAGCTGCTGCGGGTTCTGCAGGAAATGGAGCTGGAACGGGTGGGGGGAACCCGGACCATCAAAGTGGATGTGCGGGTCCTGTCCGCTTCAAATCGAAATATCAAAGATGATGTGGTCGAAGGGCTGTTTCGTGAAGACCTTTATTACCGTTTGAATGTGATTCATATCGATGTGCCGTCACTTCAGGAGCGCACGGATGATATTCCGCTGCTCGTAAAGCATTTTATCGATAAATTTCAGGAAGGAGATACCAAGAAGAACATCGAACTTCGCCCTGAGGTTTGGAAGGCCCTTTACACATACCCGTGGCCGGGAAATGTCAGAGAGTTGGAAAATGTTATTGAAAGGGCCATGGTGTTGCATGCAGGCGATGCTATTACCCTGGATGACCTGCCAGAAACGTTTGTCAGCACGGAAACGGAATTCGATGTGGAAAGGTTTATTCCGCCGCATATTCCGCTGTCCAGAGCCCTGGAAGAGATCGAGGAAAGGCTCGTTCGAAGAGCCCTGGCGCAATCCAATAATGTACAGTCCCACGCGGCCAAAAGTTTGGGCATTACCAAAAGCCTGATTCAGCACAAAATGAAAAAGTACAACATTACTTTGTAGGGTAAAATGTTTTGTACTCAAGAAAATATATTGATTCCAATGGGTTGTAGCTTAAGCTCACATTCAGGCTAAATTTTGGTACAAAATGTTGTACCTCATGGGCTTGCCATGAATATGAGCGCGTGGTCCATAACAATCAATCTATCTATTAAAAACAGCAGGTTATGAGAAAAAATCGAGAGATCTAGTTTTTTGGCAAGCTAATTGCATTAAAGAAAAGCCATATAGAGTCTAATAATTACTCTTTCCTCCTAAGAAACCAACCCCGTTTACGGGGTTGGTTTTTTTGTGCCCTCGGCGTTTTTCATCTCTTGTCAATATCCCAGACGTTTCAGTGCGCGGGTGTCTTTGCTCCAGTTTTTCTCAAGACGTACCGTTAGATCCAGATAAACCTTTGCTTCAAACAGTGATTCCAGTTCAAGTCTGGCGGCACGACCGATTTTCCGGATCATTCTGCCGCCACGGCCAATGAAGATTCCTTTTTGTGAGTCGCTTTCAACGTGGATTCTGGCCGCGATGGATACCAGGTTTTTTTTCGCTACATCCTCGATCTTTGAAACGGTTACGGCACAGGAATAGGGGAGTTCCTGGCTGAGGTGTTCATAAATCTTCTCCCGAATGATTTCAGATACCATGAAAGCCTCCGACTGATCTGTATCCATATCTTCGGGAAAAAACTGCGGTCCCGGTTTTAATTGGCGTTTAAGTTCCTGAAGCAATGTGTCCACGCCGTTTCCCTTGAGGGCGGAAATGGGTATCATGGCATCAAAGTTCAGTTTTCGGCCGTAATCCGCCAAAAGGGGAAGGATATGTTCCTTCTTTACCTTGTCGATTTTGTTTATGACCAGAAAACGGGGTTTGGCTATCGATTTTAGTCCTCGGATGATGGATGGAACGGCGGGGTCTTCTCTGGGATTCGCCTCCACCATCATCAGGATGATATCGACTTCATGAAATGCGGCAAAAGCGGCATCCACCATGCTTTTATGCAGCGCTGTCCGTGTTTTGTGAATCCCCGGTGTATCCATGAAAACCATCTGGCAGCCATGTTGGTGAAAAACCCCCAGGATCCGGTTTCGGGTCGTTTGCGGTTTAGGGGAAACGATGGCAAGTTTCGTCCCCATGATACGGTTCAAAAGGGTCGACTTGCCCACATTGGGCGGGCCGACAATACCAATGAAACCCGATTTAAACGTCATATCAACTCCCACCTGATTTTGCCCGAAGGTACCGTATCATCGGGCATAACCCCCATGACCGTCGCCCCGGTCATTTGCTCAATCTTTCGAAGCCCATGGTTCTTGTAGCCCCTTACCAGGGGAATTTCCTTCGCGGGTGCGTGAATCCTGAGCTGTGAAGCCTCGCCAAATACCGGTAGATCCGGCGCAATACTTTTAAAATGAATAGCTGCCCTGACCAGGAACCCGAATGCGGGATGCCAGGGTCCTGATACGATACGATCCCTTTTTGTAAGTGAAGGTGAACCCATGAGACCGATTCGGATAACGGGGATCCCGTTTTGTTCAAACAGCATAACACTGTTGATACATATGTTGACAGCCTCTTCAAGTGAAAAGGGCTTAAAGGTCCCTTCAGCGTGCAAGCGGGCCATGCCGGTTCCTTTGATCACCAGCGCAGGATACAGTCGCACCATTTGAGGCTTTAAGGCCAGCACTTTTTCCACGGTGGCCAGAAAACTTTCCTCTGAATCGCCGGGTAGACCCGGCATGAGCTGAATCCCCACGCTGAAACCATGGCTTTTCAACATTCGAACGGCTGCTTCGGAGTCCTTTGCGGTATGTCCTCTCCGCGAAAGCGTCAGAACACGGTCGTTCATGGACTGGACTCCCAGTTCCACTGTGGTGACATGATACGCTTTTAAAATTGCCAGACGTTCTGCATCCAGAGAATCGGGACGTGTTGAAATTCTGATGGATTTTAACGTACCGTTTTGTATATAAGGTGCTGCAGCATCTAACAGGGATTTCATACGGGTTTTGGAAAGCCCGGTAAAGGTTCCACCGTAGAACGCCAATTCTCTATCTTTATAAGACCCGAACCGTTCGGCACGTGTCGCCGTATCCAGGGTTTTTCGTACCTCCGATGGGTCTGTTAGATGAGCCCTCTGATCGGTAATCTTTTCCTGATCGCAGAAAAGGCATCTGTGGGGACATCCGGCGTGGGAAATAAATATGGGGATAATCAGGGGCTTCAATCTTCTTTCAGACGCAAAAACGCCTCCTTTGCTGCATGCTGTTCGGCTTCTTTCTTGCTTTTTCCCATTCCTTCGGCCAGAACAATGCCGTTAACGGCCAGAGCGATACGAAACATCTTGTCGTGTGCAGGCCCTTTTTCTTCTGTGAGTCGGTATTGTGGCAAGCATTTGAAAGCTTGCTGGGTAAATTCCTGTAGCAGGCTCTTATAATCCTGAATCAGAGCATCCGTCCCGACCTTTTTTAGCAGTGGGGCAAACAGCTTCTCAATGACTTTTTTGGTGACGTCAAATCCGCCATCCAGATAAATGGCGCCGATAAGGGCTTCGGTGACATCCGCCAGAATAGAAGGTCTCTGCCGGCCAAGGCTCTGATCTTCTCCCTTTCCCAAAAGGAGATAGCGGCCCAGCTCGAGCCGGGTGGCAACATCATGAAGCCCTGCTTCATCCACCACCATGGATCTGAATCTGGAAAGGTCTCCTTCACTTGCCTGGGGGTTTCTTTCCATGAGCAAGTGGCTGACAGCCAGATCGAGAACCGCATCTCCTAAAAATTCGAGGCGTTCATTGTCTTCAAGGCCGGTCCCCACCTGTTCATTCACATAAGAGGAATGCCGAAATGCCTGAATGGCCAGCGCAATGTCGTTAAAGTTGTATCCCAGTGTTTCATAAAGGGATTTAAATTCCTTGTTCGCCTGGAGAGTGCTCATAAAATTTCACCTGTCACGTGTGGATTAAATCTATAACCCTTAAAATTATATAGGCCGACGGTTATTTTCATGTCCAGAAAATCCATCAGAAGGCTTTTTGGTAAAGGCGGGAAAGGGTTTTCGGGTCGATCCCTAAGACCATGCCTGCCAGGATCAGTTGGTTGATCCATGTGGTTCGAAGGGGCCCCATCTTTTTCCATCTTCGCCCGGAAGTGGTTGCGGCGTTCCCGGAAATGACGACTTGTGCCTCTTCCTGTTTTGTCAGAAGACGCACCAGCAAAAGGTCTTCCCCAATGGGAACCACTGGAAATCCA
Organism: Deltaproteobacteria bacterium; assembly: GCA_022340265.1. Lineage (GTDB taxonomy): Bacteria > Desulfobacterota > DSM-4660 > Desulfatiglandales > Desulfatiglandaceae > NaphS2. Next base: position 25,845 of record JAJDOH010000031.1, read on the forward strand.
CCTATCTTTAGAAAGATTGATTTATTCATGAAAAGCGCCTGGTCTCCATAGGGAAGCCGCAGGTATTCAGATCGCAAACGGGTTACCCACTCCACGAGGTGCATCAGGGGATGGCTAAAGTCCGTCTTGAAACGAAAAGCGCCCAGCACGGTCATTTGCGACATCAGGATTTCAAAAACCTGTATTGTAAAGCCTTCAGGCAGAAGGGTATCAGCATGGAGAAAGAGAAGGTTTTCACCTGTGGCTGCTGCCGCTCCCAGATTTTGCTGCCGAGCACGGCCTGACGGGGTATGAATCACGCTTGCACCTAGGGATTTCGCTTCATGAACGGTGTGATCCTTGCTTCCACCGTCCGCCACGATCACTTCCACGTCCGGGTCAATGGCACTTGACACGGCCCGCCCAATATACCTTTCTTCGTTCAGGGCGGGAATGACAACGGTTAGAAAAGCTTTCGGCCTTTTCTTCTGCGGGTGCCATTTCATGAAATCCTCAGGGGTATCCACATCCGAAAGCGATTTCAAAACAGCGTACCTCAGTCCCAGGTGCTTTGCCTGAGCCAGGGTCTGTTCGAGAACCCGGGAGCTGCCCCATTCAATATTTCGGAAAAGATCGACGGGCCGTTTCATTCCAATGAGCCAATATCCCCCATCCGTGCTCGGTCCCAGAACAACATCGTTTTCCAGCAGTGCATCGAAAGCGTCTTTCAGAATCCTTACCGTGAGCCCCGGTATGTCGGTCCCCAGTAAAACAGCGCGTTTGTTGCCGTCATTCAAGGCATCAAAGAGGGCATCATGCATTCGTTGTCCCAGATCACTTCCCCGCTGGAAAGTCAGAATGGGAAGAGGTCCCAGCCAGCGGTAAATCTTTTGGGATGTCCCCCCTTCAAAACAGCATTCAACGGTGACATTATTTTCTGCGGCAAAGGATGCTGCGGTATGAAGGGTTTTTTCCGTCAAATGGCGTTGAAGGCTTGCAGCACCAACCGGTCCCAGAACTGGAATAAGGCGGGTCTTGGTATTCCCGGGCACGGGGTAACGCCCGAAAATAATAAGCCGGTCCCGGGAAAAGGTCTTTTCCATTGTTTCATTGCCCGGTCAACGTTCAGTCTCTAGAATAAAATCGAGCACCCTTTTGTTAAGGGCCTTAGGGTTCTCAATCATGACCATGTGTCCGGCAGATGGGATGATATCAAACTGGCTTTCCGGGATTGCATTTTTCAGCTTTTCGGAAAGTGAGGGAGATGTCAGCTTGTCTTTCTCTCCGCAAAGGATGAGTGTGGGAAGGGCAATCCGTGCTATCCGGTCCCGCATGTCGAATTGGTTGCAGGCCATAAAGTCTCCATGAACTACCGCTGATCCGGATTCCTTCATGAGAGCGGCGCCATCATTAATCAGCCGGCGGTCTACGTCCGGAGCGTAGGCATACCCTATAATGGTTTCAACCATATTTTCAAAATTTGCCAACAGGCCTTCCAAAAACGCCGGTGCCACCCCCAGGCGCGGACCGGTTCCCACGAGAATGATTCCTTTCATCAGCGAAGGGTTTAAGAATGCCGTCTCCTGGACAATGGCACCGCCCATGGAATGGCCCATGACATAGGGCTGTTGAGGGAAAAAAGCGTCAAGGGTTTTTGTCAGCCACTTCGCATATTCATGAATGGTGTTTCCGGCATTTCCGGTGGTGTTTCCGTGACCGGGTAGGTCGATGGCCAGCGTGTTAAGCGAAGATTTCAGCGGAAAGATCTGATTGCGCCAGACATGCGCCCGTCCGCCGGCCCCATGGATCATGAGAAGCGTGGGTCGTTTTGCATCGAAATGTTTGAAACCGGCTTCAAATGAAATGCCGGATTTTTCCAGTGACTGAAGCATCATTTTTGAGCTGCCTCTCTTTATATTTAAGGCTTTATATCTTTACCATCGGATCAGTGCACTCCCCCATGTGAGACCGCCGCCGAATACAGGAAGGCAGATCAGGTGGTCGTTTTGAATACTGCCGTCCCGAACGGCTTCATCCAAGGCGATGGCACAGGAGGCAGAAGAGATGTTGCCGTATTTGTTGAGCGTTACATAAAATTTTTCCATTGAAAGATCCAGTAGTTTGGACATGGCTTGAAACATGCGTAAATTGGCCTGATGGGGAATGAACCAGTCAATGTCTTGTATGTCCACTTGGTTATGTGTGGCCGCTTCCTTGATGGAATCAACAAAATGCCTCACCGCTACCCTGAAACTGGCATTGGCTTCAATCAGCTGCAGGACATGGCGCTTTTTATCTACGCTTTCATGAGAGATGGGGGTGGTTTTGGAGCCGCCGCCGGGCATCAGAAGATCCTGGCCGTTAAGGCCGTCCGTATGAAGATGGGTGGACAGAATTTCAGGGCCGGTATTTCCCATTTGAAGGACGGCGGCGCCGGCGCCGTCTCCCCAGAGGATACAGGAGGTTCGGTCCGTCCAGTCAAGGGTTCGGGTCATAACCTCGGAGGCTACCACCAAAACCGTTTGAGCTGCACCGGTCTTGAGATACTGCTGGGCCACGTTAAGGGCGAAAATGAAGCCACTGCAGGCAGCCGTGACATCAAACGTCACCGCCTGAGGGGCGTCCAGTTTTGCCTGAAGCCAGTTGGCGGCGGAAGGACAGCAGGTATCCGGTGTAATGGTGGCCACAAGAATGAGGTCAACATCTCCGGCGGTCATGCCGGCCATATCAAAGGCCTGAAGTGCTGCTTCACGGGCCAGATCAGAAGTTGTCACATCCGGATCAGCGATCCTTCTTTCACTGACACCCGTTCTTTTGACAATCCACTCATCCGAGGTTTCAAGTCCCATTTTCTGAATGTCGAAATTGGACAGAATCTTTGGCGGCACATAAGACCCCGTCCCCAGAATCCTCACAGATTGCATCGTTGCCGTTTCTCCAAAAAGAATTTCCGATTGGCGCTTTATTTTATCGAGGTGTTTATCGATATGGCAAGGCAGCTTCCTGGGATGCTATCTCTAGCATTTGTGTAATATCTTGTCAATTAGCAAAATTTATTCTAAAAAGCTTCATGAAGAAACCTTAATCGGATACGTTGCCGGCTTTTTATTTTAGCGGAAACCCCCGTGGTGGTGGGCCTTGATATTTTCTTGGAAAGGTAGGTTTTTATGACAGAGCCCGTATTGTCACAATCTATTTACCTGGATCATAACGGAACAACCCCCATTGATTCGGAAGCTATCTCCGCTATGAAGCCTCTCATGGAAAAACATTTTGGCAATCCTTCCAGTTCCCATCTGCTGGGCGAAAAGGCAAAACGCGGGGTAGTGGGTGCGCGAAAAAATGTGGCAGACCTTCTGGGTTGTCAACCTGATGAAATTGTTTTTACCTCCGGGGGGACCGAGAGCAACAACATGGTCCTGAAAGGGATTGTCAATTTCAAACACCCCGAAAAATTTCATTTGATTACGTCCGCCATCGAACATCCGGCCATTTTGAATCCCGCCCTTTTTTTGAGCGAACTGGGTGTACGCCTGACCATTCTTCCGGTGGATCGCAAAGGTTTCGTGGACCCGGATCAGGTGAAAAAAGCCATTTCGCCTGAGACCGCACTGATCAGTATCATGTTGGCCAACAACGAAACCGGTGCCATTCAACCTATCAAAGAAATTGCCGAAATAGCCCGGGCTCATCATATCCCGCTGCACACGGATGCGGCCCAGGCCGTTGGAAAAATTTCTGTTAAGGTTAAAGAATTGAAGGTGGATTTCTTGAGCGTGGCAGGCCATAAACTCTACGGCCCCAAGGGGGTGGGCGCCCTTTATATGCGTGAAGGCATGACACTCACACCGCTCATGCACGGGGCTGGCCAGGAAAACGGAAAACGGGCCGGAACGGAAAACACCATTTTGACCGCGGGCTTGGGAGCTGCCTGTCGAGTGGCTGGGAAACGGGTCGCTCAAGACGAAAAAAATATCCGTTTTTTAAGGAACCATTTGCAGACCCTTCTCTTTGAAGGTGTTGACGATCTGGTACTAAACGGCTCGGTGAAAAACAGGTTGCCCAACACCCTCAATGTTTCAGTCCCGGGTTTGCAAGGTGGTCAAATCCTTTCTGGAATACCCAATATTATGGCTTCTACCGGGGCTGCATGTCACGATCAGAGAGTGACGCTCTCCCACGTACTGTCAGCCATGGGGGTGTCCTTACGGGTGGGGATGGGGGCTTTGAGATTCAGTTTGGGAAGGTCCAACACCAAATCGCAGATCGAGGTGACGGCGGAGGCTGTCATCGGGCAGATCAAAAGGATGCGGGATGAGAAAGAACACCGTTCCTGAGCTTTTCTCATGCTTGCGTATTGCCGTTTCAGCGCCTGTGAGTGAAACCTTTTTCTACAAAGTTCCGGAAGGTCTTGAATCGTTGATTTCCATTGGCAGCCGTGTCACGGTCCCTTTCAATCATCGTCACATAACGGGTTACGTCATAAAGAAAATATTTGAAGAACCCGGCCGCCGTCTGAAAGAAATCACAGACCTTCTAAGCCCGGACCCCCTCTTTTCCCCGCAAATGATCCCTTTTTTTGAATGGATGGCTGACTATTACCGTCATCCGCTGGGAATGGTCATCGATGCTTCCCTTCCCGGAGAATATTATAAATCCGCCAAATTGACCCGTAAAGGGCAGGCATTGGTTGAGGGCAGGCTTTTTGACGAAGACGAGATTCGCCTGTTGCGCTGGATCGGCGAAAATCCCGGGAAAAAGCTTCCCTGGCCCATGAAGGAGGTCTACCCCCTTCAGGAAAAGGGATGGATTCGAGTTGAAAACCTTTCAAATCCAAGAAATCCCAAAAACCCTTCTTTAATAAGATCTGTGCGTCCCAAAAGCGGCATTGATTTTGAAACCGCACTGTTAAAACGGGGAAATGCGTCAACGGCCAAAAATGAAATTGAATTTCTCAAAATGGTCTTTAAAAACCGTTCTGTCCCATTAAGCCGTGTAAAATGCCGGTTCAAGAACGGTCCATATCTGGTCAACAAATGGGAGAAAAAGGGCATTCTGGAACACCACAGCCAATCAGCGCTTAAGCCACCTGAAAAACAGGTGTCTTCAAAAAGATTTGGACCGCACCCCCTCAACTCTTACCAGCTTACGGCTTTGGCAGAAATCAAAGATCAGCTGGATCTGGGGACTTTTGGCTCCTTTTTACTTTATGGCGTCACCGGAAGCGGCAAAACCGAAGTGTATGCAAGGGCCATTGAGTGCCTGATTGAACAGGGGCGGCAGGCGATTCTCATGGCGCCTGAAATCCTTCTGGCCGGTTATCTTGCAGGCGTTTTACGACACCGTCTGGGAAAGCGGGTGGCCCTCTATCACAGTGGACTGAGCAAGCGTGAGCGATTGTACCAGTGGTCCAGAATGGCGGCCGGGGAGGTGGACCTGGTCATCGGCGCCCGTTCCGCCCTGTTTGCTCCGCTGCCCCGGTTGGGGTTGATCATTGTGGATGAGGAGCACGATACGGCCTATGTACAGGCGGGAAATGCCGGTCCTCCCTATTGTGCCAGGGACGCGGCTGTGGTAAGGGCGCGGTTGGAGGGTGCCGTGGTGGTTCTCGGGTCCGGCACGCCGTCTGTGCAATCCTTTCAAAATACGCAAAACTCCCGGTACCATCTGCTCCAAATGCCCGAACGTGTGAAAGAGCGCCCCATGCCGTCAATGGAAATTGTGGACATGCGGAAGGTTAAAGACGGCGGAGGAGAAGCACCCATGATCAGTCCCGCACTGAAGAAGGCCCTCAAAGAAAACCTCGATGCGGGGAACCAGACGATTTTATTTTTGAACCGAAGGGGTTTTCACCAAATCTTTTTGTGCAGATCATGTGGCCAGGCCCTGCGCTGCCCCAATTGTGACGTGTCGCTCACCTTTCATCTCCATTCAAACCGTCTGGCTTGTCATTATTGTGGTTTCAAATCGCCGCCCAATGTGTCGTGCAAATCCTGTGGCGGGCACAGCCTGAAGCCTTTTGGGTTCGGCACCGAAAAGATGGAAGTTGAATTGAACGTTCTTTTCCCCGGTGTTCGGATTTCCCGCATGGATACCGACTCTACCCGTATGAAAGGCTCGGCTTCGGATATCTTGAAAGCCTTTGCCGGTGAAAAAACGGATATTCTAGTGGGCACACAGATGATTACCAAAGGGTACGATTTTCCCCGAGTGACCCTGGTGGGAGTGGTTGCAGCAGACCTGTCACTGGGATTTCCGGATTTCAGGGCGGGGGAAAGGACCTTTCAACTCCTGAGCCAGGTGGCTGGAAGAGCCGGGCGGGGGGACCGCGGAGGACGGGTGATCATTCAGACATTCAATCCGGATCATTATGTGATCCAGGCCGCTGTGAAACACGATTTCAAACTCTTTTTCACGAAGGAAAAGAACATCAGGCAGCAGCTTCGCTACCCGCCCTTTTCCAACCTGGCCTGTCTGAAACTTCAGGGCAGCGACGCTGCAAAGGCAGGCAAAGTGGTTCGTGAACTGGGCCTGCATTTGAAGCAAATGCTCGGAAACTGGCCCAATCGGGGAAAGGAAATACAGCTCCTGGGTCCGGTTTCCGCACCCATGTCCCGGCTGAAAGGCAAGTTTCGATGGCAATTGCTGGTCAAATGCGGGAACGCGTCTCTCTTGAAACATTTCTTAGGGGAAGCTGAAAAGGTTTTTGACCAAATATCGGGAGCGCGCCAGGTCCGGTTGCTGGTGGACGTGGACCCTTACGATATGTTGTAACCATTTGAGACTCACATGAAGCTTTTTCGATTCCGGCATCTCTGAAAAGAGATATATCAATCTCATTTAAGGAGTTTTCTGAATGCAGCTTAGCCTCAAAATTATTTCAGGGGTATTGACTTTCTTCTTTATTCTACTATTAATGGGCGGGTGTGAAAAGGATGTGGCGACCGATCAAAGGCTACTTTAAGAGCGGGCAGGTCTCCCTGCCGACCATGTTTGTCATCGATCGAAACGGTCATATGGCGGATCAAATCGTGGGTTTTTCACCGAAAGCTCTTGAAAAATCTCTTTTGAAGGTACTCAAATGATTATTGATGCTCATACCCACATTTTTCCCTCGTCTATCAGGGAGAATCGAAATGGTTTTTTCAAAATGGAGGAGGCGTTTCAAAGCCTCTACAGCTCTCCAAAGGCAAGACTCGTAGGTGCTCGGGAATTAATAGCGGCCATGGATGATGCGGGCGTTCAAAAATCCATTGTGTTCGGTTTCCCTTGGGAAAACGCGGAACATTTCAAATTGAATAACGATTATGTGGTGGAGGCCGTCAACCGATACCCCGAGCGGTTGGTGGGACTGGCCTGTTTTTCGCCGCTTTCACCAAAAGGGGCTTTGGAGGCCGGCCGGTGTCTTGATGAGGGCCTTTCAGGCGTGGGAGAGCTGGCAGTTTACCGTGGCGGCATCACCGCTCGAGTGATTGAAAACCTTGCGCCGGTCATGGTCCTGTGCCAGAAAAGAAACGCTTTGTTTATGCTTCATACCAACGAGCCGGTGGGACATCAATATCCCGGCAAAACGCCCAACACCCTTCTTCAGATTTATGATTTCGTAAAAGCCTACCCTCAAAACCGCATTATTTTGGCACACTGGGGCGGCGGGCTCCTTTTTTACGCCTTGATGAAAAAAGAGGTTAAAGGGGTGCTCCAAAATGCCTGGTTCGATACGGCCGCTTCCCCCTTTTTGTACCAACCGGAAATGTACCGGGTTGCTGGAGAAACGGTGGGTTTTGATAAAATACTTTTTGGAAGCGATTTTCCGCTTTTAAAACCACAACGTTACTTCAAGGAGATGGGTGAAGCTGGCCTTTCCTCTGATCAGATGGACCACATTATGGGATTGAATGCCCAAGACCTGATTTGTTGACCTGCGTCGAATGGTCGCTTTTGGAATTCCGCAATCCAAAAAGCCCCAATCCGCAATCGCATCATCCTCCGATGGCTGACATTTGTCCTGAAAGGGATGTTTCATCTTTGGTATTCAAACAGTGCGCGCGGGGTTTATGATCTGCCGCTTTCAAGAAAATCTTTTCCAGATCATGGTCCGTGGCGCCCGCCCGCATGGGGCCTTTTAAATCCAGTTCTTCATCGGAAAGAAGACAGGGCCTCAAATGTCCTTTGGCGGTGATCCTCAGGCGATTACAGATCTGACAGAAATGATGGGTCAGCGGACTGATGAAACCGATTTCCCCTTGCGCATCCTTAAAACGGTAACGTACCGTGGGGCCGTCAATGGCTTCCTTGGGGAGCTGAACCAGCGGTTCTACAGCCTCAAGCCTTTCGCGAATGACCGCATTTGATACATGCCGCAAAGGCTCATTGTTTAGGAGAAGTCCGCTGGGCATATATTCAATGAACCTCACGTGAAATGGGTGGCGTGCCGAAAGTCGCGCAAAATCGAGCACCTCATCATCATTGATGCCGTTTAAAACCACCATATTGATTTTGATGGGATGAAAACCCATTCTCTGTGCCAAACCGATGGCTTCATGGACACGGTCAAAACCGTCAAAGCCGGTAATCTGTCGATAACGGTCTCTTCTAAGGCTGTCAAGACTGATATTGAGGCGTGTGACACCGGCTGAACGAATGCTTTCCAGATGTTCCTTCAAGTAAATGCCATTGGTGGTGATAGACACATCTTTAAGTCCGGATATGGACATCAATTCCGGCAGCAAAAGGGGAAAATCCTTTCTCACAAGGGGCTCCCCCCCGGTGAGGCGGATTTTGTTCACACCCAGACGGGTTGCGATACGCGCCAGACGAAGAATTTCTTCGTAAGTCAAGATGTCTCCGTGTCGCAGCTTTTCAAGACCTTCGGGCGGCATACAGTATCGGCATCGAAGGTTGCAGCGGTCCGTGATGGAAATACGGAGATAGTTGAGATGTCTTTGATAGTGATCAATTAAGCAGTGATGTTTGGTTTCCATTGAAATCGTTTCTTGTTTAGGATATGTTCCGTTGATTGTGTCGTTAAATTTTCGCATAAGCGCTGTTGTTCATATCGAAATAGACGAACTGAGTCAATCATAATTACGAACCTGACGTCTGTCAAAGGGAACTGGGGAGTTAGTTTTGGCGCGTTGCGCTTTGAAGATTGGAACATGCCGGGAGGTCTATCATGGCGGATTCGATTTATTTTGAAGAAAAAAATGGCGTTGCGCTTGTTTACCTGGATCGAGTGGAGGCGTATAATGCCTTTGATCTCAATATGGTAACGCGGCTTGCTGAAACGCTGATTGCCCTGTCCCTGGACCGAAACATCGCCGGGGTGGTCATATCAGGGAAAGGAAGAGCCTTCTGTGCCGGCGGTGACTTGCGCTGGGTCTTTGATCACAGGGACAATCTTTCAAAAGCATTTCATCAACTGGCCGCGCAGTTCCACCAGGCGATCCTGGAGATCCGGCGGATGCCCAAGCCGGTCATCGCAGCCGTTAACGGTCTGGCTGCCGGTGGCGGCTTTTCCATGGCGCTTTCGTGTGATTTCAGAGTCATGGCGTCCTCCGCCATACTGAAACAGGGCTACACCTCCAACGGTCTCAGCATCGACGGCGGCGGTTCATTTATGCTGCCGCGGTTGCTGGGAACAGCCAGGGCACTTGAAATCGCCGCATTTGATGCGCCCATTAAAGCCGAAAAGGCCCTTAAATGGGGTCTTATAACCGAATTGGTGGATGACGGGGAGACCGTTAAAAAAGCATATGACCTCATTTGTAAGCTGAAGAAAAGGTCCCTCGACTCATTTGCCGCTTCCAAACAACTGATGACCGACGCTTTTAACACCAGTTTCGAAACCCATTTGGAAAATGAGCGACATCTTTTGTCTTCCGTGGCAGGCCGGCCAAACGGTTTGGAAGGTCTGACGGCGTTTCTGGAGAAACGACCGCCAGTCTTTGAAGCACCCGACGGTGAATAATCGCTATCGAACAACTGTATTATCACAATCTGGAAAGCCATGTATCTTTCATATTTCGGGCTGACTGAAAATCCTTTCTCTCTGACTCCGGATCCACGGTTCCTTTTCATGAGCCAGCGTCATCGGGAGGCTTTGGCGCATCTGTTGTTTGGAATGGGAGACAAGGGTGGCTTTGTGCTTCTCACAGGCGAAGTGGGAACGGGCAAGACCACCCTTTGCCGCAGCCTGCTGGAACAGGTGCCCGAAGGGGTTGAAGTTGCCCTGGTCCTGAACCCTAAACAGAGCTCCCTGGAGTTGGTGGCGTCTATCTGTGATGAATTAAAAGTCTCCTATCCGACGCCGACGGAAAGCCTCAAAACACTCATCGACCGCCTGAACCGTCATTTACTGGAACTCCATGCCAAAGGGCAAAGGACTGTGTTGATTATCGACGAAGCTCAGAACCTCAGCATCGATGTATTGGAACAGGTGCGGCTGTTGACCAACCTGGAAACCAACACCCAGAAGCTGTTGCAGATCCTTCTCATCGGCCAGCCGGAATTAAAGAGCATGATGGCCAAACCGGAACTACGCCAACTGGGACAGCGGATTACAGCCCGGTACCATCTGACGCCGCTCAGTCCGGAAGAAACCGCCGCCTACATTGAACATCGCCTTGAGGTGGCAGGATGCAAACGTCCACTTTTTACGCGAGGGACACTCCGCCTCATCCACCGGTTGTCGAATGGCATCCCACGCCTGATCAACACGATCTGTGATCGGGCGCTGCTGGGCGCCTACGGCAGAAAAAACACCCTTGTCAACAAGACACTGGCCCGACGGGCGGCTGGTGAAGTCATGGGAAATAAAGCCCTGATAAGAAGCCCCGGCCTCACGGGATGGTTGCTGGCGTTGCTGTTGCTGGTGGTCCTGGGGGCGGGATGGTTTTACTCTCAGCATCCCAAATCCGGCCAATGGTGGGCGAAGTGGCAACGGAACATAGAAGAACCCACCAAAAAACCGGCTGGCCGGGTTGCTGAAGGAACCGTTGAAAAACGCTCCCGAACCCTTGATGCTCTGTTTTATGGGGAGAAAACCGGTACCCGAATGCAGGACGCTTTTCATTCCCTTCTGAGGTACTGGGGACTGCCCTATCCGGCCGTGTCCGGAAAAAGCGTTTGTGAATGGGCACCCAGCGTCGGTTATCGCTGCTACAGCGGCAGGGGAAACTGGACCAGCCTCAAACACCTGAATCGGCCGGCTTTACTGGAATTGGTCGATGATCGGGGGCACAGGCATTTTGTGACCGCCGTGGAGATCAAAGACCAGGAGGTGATCCTGGATTTCGGGGAGAGCCGTTTGACGCTGCCCAAAAAAGAACTGGATCCTTTTTGGTTCGGTGATTTCACTTTGATCTGGAAACCGCCGCCCATCAAGTCCGCAATCCTCAAAATAGGGGATTCCGGTCCTGATGTGCGCTGGCTGAAAGCCCAATTGAACCGCATCGAAGGCGTGAACGATCTGTCGGGATCGGACACAGGCGAAAAAGCTGTTTTTGATGATATCCTGGAAACGCGGGTCATGAACTTTCAACGCTCCTGCGCCGTAGAAGCGGACGGCATTGTGGGAGAACAGACCCTGATTCAGTTGACAAAACCGGAGCATGAAACGTCTTCTTCGGCGCTGAATCGCGAGACCCTCTGATGGGAAGGAATCCGCATGTCAATGATTCTGGACGCCCTGAAACGCGCTGAACGGGAGCGAAAACTGGAAAAAGCTCCCGATTTGAGTGCCATTTATCAGGAAGAAAGCGCGGGCCGACGCAATTATCGCCCATGGATCTGGTTGGGGGGTGTTTTTCTCTGCGCCTGTGTGGCTGTGGCTGTCCTTTACTGGCCGAAAGCGTCGTCACAAGGTGATTTCAAAGAAAAAATACCTGGCACCGCTCAGACGGCGTCGAAATCCGAAAAGAAGTCGCCGTCCGAAGGCACGGCCGCGCCTTTAGCCATGGCCGGAAAAGAAATGAAAAATACAGCGCCGCCACCCGCTGCAGCCGTCTCCGAAAAAAAAAGGTCTGAAATACAAAAAAAGGCTTCGCCACCTGCTTTGCAAAAAGAATCTTCGCAGGTACCTGATGCCGTTGGTGAATCCCCCAGGAAATTATCCGAGAAAGTATTCACCGCCGAACTGAGGCCAAAAGAAGCGGCTGCGGATCACGAACCGCCTTTGGAAAATGTTACAACGCCTGATGTTCCAACAAAGGCGGAAAAGCGTTCGAAAAACTCTGCCAAAATTGTTCCGGAATCCGAGCCAAAAGCGGTTTTACCTTTGTTTGAAGACCTCCCTGAAGAGATCCAATCCATGTCGGGACCCATGGAAATCAATGTGCACATGTATTCACCTAACCCTTCGGAACGTCGCGTTTTCATTAACATGAAGGGCTACAGGGAAGGGGACGTTATTGACGAGACCGGTTTCAAACTGGTAGAAATTACATCCGACGGAGTTGTTATCGATTACGGCAAAGGGAAAGCGATTCTTGAGGTCAGCAGAAAGTACAGAAAATAAAATGGACCTCATGCCTGGTCGTAGTGACTGAACTGCATGGAAAAAGTTCCTCTTCCCTGGCTGGCGGACCTGAGCGCCGTGGAGTAACCAAACATCTTTGAGAGCGGAACATTGGCCGTCAGCACCTGGCTCGATCCCTTGGCCACAATCTGGGCAATTTTTCCCTGGCGGGCATTCAAGTCACCGATCACATCTCCTATAAACGCTTCTGGAACCAACACTTCAGTTTTCATGATTGGTTCAAGTAGGACGGGTTTCGCTTTCAAAAAGGCCTGCTTGAAAGCCATATTGGCGGCAACCCTGAAGGCCATGGCATTGGAAATCTCTTTTGCCTGGATACTTAGGAGGGTTGCCTGTACATCAATGACCGGATATCCCATTACGGAGCCGCCCCCTTCAGCTTCATTGATGCCCTGATCAATCGCCAAGAGAAATTCCTCGGTGAGCCCTTCGGTTTGGCACTGGTTAACAAACTGGTTTGCTGTGCCTCTCTTAAGCGGTGATATTTCAATCTCCACCCCTGCAAAATGCTGTTGGCCGCTCAGTTCTTTTTGGAATATTTCCTTATGAACAGATGGTACGGTGATGGTTTCCCGATAAACCACCTGGGGTTTTCCCTGGTTTATTTCCACGGAGAATTCCCGCTTGAGCCTTCCTGTCAGGATTTCCAGATGCAACTCACCCATCCCCGATATGAGGGTCTGGCCTGTTTCTTCATCAATTTTCGTTTTAAAGGTGGGATCTTCGTCGGCCAGTTTGTTCAGTGCGTCCAGCAGTCTGTCATGGTCCTGCACCTTCTTGGGTTCCACCGCCACACTGATTACCGGTTCGTTAACCTGAATTTTCTCAAGCAGGATCGGATCGTTTTCCGTGCAGAGCGTATCGCCGGTGGTTGTAATTTTCAGACCCATGGCCGCGACAATATCTCCGGCCGACACTTCATCGATGCGCTCCCGTTTGTTGGAATGCATTTTCAAAAGCCGTGCCGGTTTTTCTTTGATATTTTTTCCAGGGTTAAAAACGGTCTCCCCCGCTTTCAGGGTCCCGGAGTAGATGCGAAGGTAGGTCATTTTTCTCCCCTGATCCATCATCACCTTAAATGCCAGGGCGGAAAGAGGGCCGCCGGGCTTCGGTGGACGGGTCCCTTTCTCGCCGGTAACCGGATGTATTCCCGCAATGGGCGGAACATCCAGGGGCGAGGGCAGATAGTCCACAATTCCGTCCAAAAGAGGCTGAATCCCTTTGTTCTTGAGTGCAGAACCGCAGAAAACGGGAACCAGAACCATCCTTATGGCAGCTTTTCGAATGGCTTCCTTGAGCTCTTGAACCGGAATCTCTTCTTCGGAAAGGTATTTTTCCATGACCCCGTCATCATTGTCCGCCAGGGTTTCCAGAAGCAGTTCCCGGTATTTGGTAGCCGGTTCCTGCATTTCTTCCGGAATGGGAATGGCTGTGAATTTCGCCCCAAAGGTTTCATCTTCCCACAAAATGGCCTCCATCCTGATGAGATCAATGATACCCCGGAATTGATCCTCCGCTCCCCAGGGGATTTGCAGGATCAGGGGGACCGCTCCGAGCCGTTCCTTCATCATTTCAACAACTCTGAAAAAATCAGCCCCAACACGATCCAGCTTGTTGATAAACGCGATTTTGGGCACATGGTATCGATCCGCCTGATGCCAAACCGTTTCGGACTGCGGCTCCACACCACCCACCGCACAAAAAACCCCGATGGCGCCATCCAGTACACGCAAAGAACGTTCCACCTCGATTGTAAAATCAACATGCCCCGGCGTATCAATGATATTGATGGTGTGGCCTGACCAATCGCAGGATGTTACTGCCGAGGTAATGGTAATTCCCCGTTCCTTTTCCTCGACCATCCAGTCCATGGTCGCTTCGCCATTATGGACTTCACCCATTTTGTGAACACGACCCGAATAGAAAAGGACTCGCTCCGTAACGGTGGTCTTTCCCGCATCAATATGGGCGATAATACCCAGATTCCGGGTCTTGATCAATTTATTGACTTTTGGCGTCGGCATAACGATGATTATCCTTCAACGGCATTTTTCCAGTGAATCGGCTCACAAATATATCCCATATTTAGGGCACGAGCGAAAATCTAAGGGATATAAACACTGGTGTCAAGACATATGATCCGTTAAGAAATATACTCAAGGCGATTCCACCAGAAGGTACCGATCCGGCTTCAGTCGGGCGAAAATGACGGCTCCGGGGCAGGGGGCCACCAGCTTTTTCTTGAATTGAGACCCCAGAATTTGAAACAGCTCCACGCAACAGGAACATAAATGAGCACTTCGGTCGATGGAATAGGGAATGATGTCATCCGATGCCTCAATGAAAAATTTAGGTCTTATAAAATTGGCGTGATTGGCGGTGTGAGTATTGTAGAGTCGATCATAGTCTCGTTCCGCAGATCCCAGTCTTTTGGCCCATCTCAGATAGATTCTTTTTTCCATGTCTTCCACCTGCCCCCATTCGGGGGGCATTCTCTTCCGAAGTTGTGGGTCTTCAAGAAGAAGCTGTTTTTCTTCAAAGGACGCCGGTCTAGGAAGCATAAAATCGGATTGTGTGATAACCGCCGCCCTATTGGTTTCAAAGTTCGCCAGTTCAAATGCGCTAATGATCAAGTAGAGTCCATTCTTGTCCGATGTGCGGTACCAGCTGCCTTGTCTGCGGCAGGTCTCATCCCAGATATCAGGTGCAACGACCGCAATTTTATTGATTCTATCCATCGGCGTGCAGACAATGCCCTTGGCATATTTTAATTTGATATCTTTCGTTTCAAGATTTTTTTCCAGCGCCAGTACCTGGTTTGCATTCAACCAGTAGATATGTTTTTGATAGGGTTTGTTTCGTTTTGCCATGGATTAAAATCCCCTTCCGGATGAGGTTTTATTTCAATATTATATCATGGACATTTTCCAATTCTTTCATATAATGTCATAAAAAAGAAACGCAGTTTAAGGCCATTGGCGATGCCATATCTACATACGATGACTTGTATCTGCTCGTCAACCCAGCAACGCCACCTTATGAAGCAAAAGGATCTTGTATCATGATGCGCAACACCCGCCAAAAACAGTAGCCGTGCTTTAGGAGCACAAAAACATTGGACTTTGAATACGTGAAGGGACTTCTTGAACAGGTGCGGGAGGGGAGGAGCTCTGTGACTTCAGCTTTGAAGCAGCTAAGGAAACTCCCTTATGAGGATATCGGTTTCGCCAAAATAGATCATCACCGCAGCCTCAGAACCGGTGTGCCGGAGGTCATCTATTGTGAGGGAAAAAGTGTTTCCCAGATCGTCAGTATTACAAAGCGCATGGCGGAAGACCATATCAATATCCTGGGCACGCGTGTGGGACGCGAAATGTTTGATGCTATCGTTCAGCGGTTCGATGATTGCGAATACTATGGCGAGGCGAAAATGGTTGTTTTCAAACCCCGCCCCGTTTCAAAAAATGGCCATATTGCCGTGGTATGCGCCGGAACGTCGGACATCCCCGTGGCAGAGGAAGCCTGTGTGACGGCAGAAGTGCTGGGGAACCATGTGGCGCGGATTTTC
>JAJDOH010000034.1 GCA_022340265.1 Deltaproteobacteria bacterium
TGCATGATTCGGTGGCAGGTCCATATATTCAAGCAAAATTGAAACAGCGTTGTCTAATTGTGAATAATCCGTGATAAATGTCAGGGAGGATATAGATGAGGCCATTCCGTATAACGGCAGGCGTTGGTTGCCTAAGAGATAAAAGGACAGACCCAGCAGTTTCAATTTCGAATGATGCGGAAATATGGACAAGGTGCCGACACCTGGAATGAATTCCAAATGTTCTTTCAGTTCAGGTTCCCCTTCAACAACTTTTTTTATTCGATGGATATCTTGAGACGCCACACAGCATGATCCTATATTTTTTTCTCCCATCCCGCTGGTCAAAATAAAGGGAATATTTACCTGATGTTGAGCCAGAAGTTGAAAAAAAAGAACTCTGAAATCCTGCGAGAAGAAACGATTCAATAAATTTATCTGAACCAATTCCATGCTGAGTTTGATGCCATTGATCCGTATTTTTTTGTCGATGCTTTCCAGGGTATTATTCATAAGAAAATTATGCAGAAATTGTGGATCTCACCATTTACATCCTGATGCCGAATCCATACGAAGCAACTTGTTCTGATTTTGGAGTGTTGGAGTATTGAAATTAATTTGCATGAAAACAAGCCTATCGTTTCAACACCCCATCGCTCCATGATTCCCATACTCGGTATTGTCCACTGATCCGATGAACATTCGGATACCCTTAAAATCTCGATTAGGCATCAGACGTTTTCCAAGCGCCGTTGAAATTATTCGAGATTTTGTTTCACAATGTCCATCAATTTATCCAAATCAATTGGTTTGGGAATAAAATCTTCAGCCAGTGTTGTTTTGCCGCCAAAATGGGTATATTTGGTTGCTGTTACGGCATCACCCACTGCGGTAAGAAGAACCACCGTGATATCTTTGTATTGATCGTCCTTTTTGATCTCGTCACACACTGCATATCCGTCTTTTCTCGGCATCATAACGTCCAGAATAATAAGGTCCGGCCGATCTTCTTTAATCCTTTCCCAGGCTTCAACCCCATCATACGCCTTAGTCACCCGAAAATTTTTGCTTTCCAGCTTCATGGTAATCGACTCGACCAAATCGGGGTCATCGTCTACTACTAAGATATGTTGCTTATCAGTCATTGGTTTTCCTCCTCTGATATTTAAAATTGGTTGCTCGTTTCTATCATATAATGAAAATTGAACTAAAGATCAATTTTGGGCCTTGGAAGAAGTCCGGCTCTTTCCACAATCTCTGGAACCTTCTGTTCCCACTCGATGGCCATAATGTGGAATCCTTTTACACCTTCCACGGTCTTTAGACGCTCGATGGCTTCCACACTGATCTTAATTCCTTCCTCGGGCTGTTTTTCTTTGGGAACACCGGCCATACGATTGATAATTTCATCCGGCACATCCATTCCAGGCACCTTGTTTTTCATGTATTTGGCCATACCTACAGTTTTCATTGGCGTAATTCCGGCCATAATATTGACCTTTTCATGGAGACCTCGGTCACGGACACCTTCCATCCACTTCTCAAACTTATCCAGGTTGTAAATACATTGGGTTTGAATAAAATCAGTTCCTGCCTTAATCTTTTTGGCCAGGCGAGCCACCCGAAGCTCAAAAGGGTCGGCAAACGGATTGGCTGCCGCACCGATAAACATTTTGGGTGGATTCAGAATATCGTCTCCCCCCTGAAATTTCCCTTTATCCCGCATATCTCTGACCATCTGAACGAACTGCACGGAATCAATGTCATACACATTAGCCGCCATAGGGTGATCGCCAAAGTGGGGGTGATCACCGGATAAACAGAGCATGGTATTGATGCCGTGTGAAAAGGCGCCCAGAATGTCCGCTTGCATAGCCAACCGGTTACGGTCTCTGGTCACCATTTGAAGGATAGGACTCATCCCCAATTGTCTAATAAATACACAGGCGGCAAAACTAGACATCCGGACCATGGCTGTCTGGTTGTCCGTAACATTAACCGCATCCACATATCCCTTAAGCATCTTGGCTTTTTCAATGATCTTTTCAGGCACGGCGCCCCGTGGAGGTCCACATTCGGAGGTTACCGCCAATGCACCTGAAACAAAAACTTTTTCCAGTACACTTTCAGTTTTCATTTCACCAAATCCTCTCTTATTATCTTACGGGGTCCGCCTCCGCGACCTGTTCGCCAGTCTTTTGCCGCTATATTATCTTCGTATCGATCTTCTATCCCCAGCGCCTTCAAGCGATCCCAGATGAGCTGCCAGACGCAATCGATATCCGGATCCACTTCACATTTGCCGTTTGTGGATCCACCGCAAGGGCCGTTCAACAATTGCTTGGAGCATCGTGCAATGGGGCAGATCCCTCCGGTCAATCCCAAAACGCATTCTCCACATCCCTGGCATCTTTCAGCCCAGACTCCCTGTCGTTCCGAAGCGCCCATGAACGTTGTATTTACCGCCGGAAAAACCGGTTTTGTTTTAAACCGCCTGGCAATTTCCTGAACCCCACAGCCGCAAGCCATGGACATGACCGCTTCCGCTTGATCAATGTGGGTGACAAGCTCTTCTACATATTCAGGATCGCATTGCCTTTCGAGGGTCACTTCTTTAACCTCCAGCGTTTTTCCTTCTTTCATAAATGCCATCTGGAGGGCGGAAGATAAAATTCCAACCTCCTTTCTACCCCCTGCCGAGCACACCGTTACACACTCGTTGCATCCCACAAGAAGAATGCGGTGATACGGTCGCAGGCATTCAATGAGTTCTTCCATTGGTTTACGTTCAGCAGTGATCATCGTCGTTCACTCTCCTTTATATATAAAAATTATAATTATACCGCTTTATTTGCTTTGGGAGCGAATTTAACCGGGTTGGGTCCCAGTTTGCGGATTTTTTCCGTCATATCGGCGGCGGTCTGCGCAAAACGTTCCCCCATGCCGGCTGACATTAAAATCATTTCCACCCGTTCTCCGCCAATACCAATCTCATCAAGCAACTTTTTGACATAGGCCACCCGTTTTGCGGCATCGACATTGCCGCTTTTAAAATGACAATCTCCCTCCAAACAACCCGCCACATAAACACCGTCAGCACCCATTTCAAGGGCTTTCATAATGTGAATGGCATCTACCTTGCCGGAGCAGGGCACCTTTATAATCTTAACATTGGGGGGATAGCAGAGTCGTTTACTCCCTGCCATATCCGCTGCCGTATAGGCACAATAATGACAGCAAAAAGCCACGATAGTCGGTTCAAAATTCTCCACTAGTTCATCCTTTCCAAAAGTCCCGTCAGTTTGGCCATGATCTGATCGTCTTCATATTGCATAAGTTGAATGGCCTTAGCCGGGCATGCAGCGGCACATATACCGCATCCATGACACTGGGTCGGATCGATTTGAGAATATCCGTCTGCATTAATAAGTGGGATGTTAAAGGGGCAGGCCCGGACACAGATCAAACAGGCCGCACATTTCTCTTTCTCTACCCGTGCAATTGCAGCGCCGAGATTTAGCGTATCTCGGGCCAACATGGAATTGGCCCTGCTTGCCGCAGCCTGGGCCTGGGCAATACACTCTCGGATGGTCTTGGGCGCATGGGCTGTGCCGGCCACAAAAAATCCCGGGACCGGCAGGTCTATGGGCCTGAGCTTGATATGATCCTCAAGAAAATAGTTGTCAATGGTTTTCGGAATATGAAATATCCTGCCCAAATCTTCCGTGGATTCCTCGTCGGCAATGAGTCCCGTGCTCAAGCATAAATAATCCGAATAAACCGATACCTTTCGTCTGAGAATCGAATCATAAAATGTAACTTCCACCTGCTCATCAATGCCTTTAACTTCGGGTGGTTCATCCGCCTCATATTGAACAAAAACAACACCCTTTTCACGGGCTTTTTTATAATAATCTTCATAAAATCCATAGGTTCGCATATCTTGATACAAAACAAAGATTTGAGCCGTTGGATTGAGTTCCAGAACTCTGAGAGCATTTTTAACCGCAGATTGGCAACAGATACGTGAACAGTTGGGATTTTCCGGACACCGGGACCCAACACACTGGATCATAACAACGTTGGCAACATTCTTGATTTCATCCGGATGATTTTCTATCATCGCATCCATATCGAGTTGGGTCATGACCTTTTTATGTTCTCCCAAAAGGTATTCTTTGGGTTGGTTTGGTAACGCACCGGTGGCCAAAACAGTCACGCCGTGCGTGATCTGCCTGTAAAACATCTGCGGTGCGATTTGGAATCCGGTTTTGAACATACCCGGCATACCTGTGTGATCGACAATGAAAGCATTGGTGATGACCTCAATGCGATCATGTTGTGTGGTCCTGTTAACCAGATCCGCCATATAGGCTTGCACATCATTTCCTTCAATGGTTTTATGAATTTTTTTTGCCACACCTCCCAATTCGACGGACCGTTCTGCCAGATACACCTTAAACCCCATATCGGCCATGCTTAAAGCAGCATTCATCCCTGTTACACCGCCACCAATCACTAAAACATCTTTGTTCATTGGGAAAATATTGTCCGTAAGCGATCGGGACAACGCCACGCTGGTCGTCGCCATACGAATCAGTTCTTGTGCCTTATCGGATGCATCGTCAGGCCGATCAAAATGAACCCATGTATCCTGATCCCGTATGTTGGCAATTTCAACAAGATATTTATTGAGGCCTGCCCTGCGAAGGGTATCCTGAAATTTGGTTTCGTGAGTTCTGGGCGAACACCCGCCGATAACCACCCGGTTTAACTTTTTTTCAATAATAACGTTCTGAATACCCGTCAGGGATTCCCGGCTGCATCCATGCCCGATCATCTCAGATACCTTCACACCAGGAAGCGTTCCGGCATAATCCGCCAGTTCCTGTGCATTAATTACTCCTCCGATATTTAATCCGCAGTCGCAAACAAACACACCGATTCGTAAAGGTTCCCGGCTGACATCACGCTCCGGCGGAAATTCTTCCTCGGCTTCCGTAGATTCAGAAGGCATACGAATATCTTTTGAAGCGCAAAATGCCGCTGCACTGGCCTGGACCATTGTTTCGGGGATATCTTTGGGACTCTCGAACATCCCACAGACATAAATACCGGGTTTGGAAGTGGCCACCGGGCTGAAGCTATCTGTTTTTGCAAAATGGTGTTCGTTCAACCCAACCCCCAGTTTTACTGCCAAATCCTGAACGTCCCGGGAAACCTTAAAGCCGGTGGAAAGCACCACCATATCGAAATCTTCGGTGACATTGGTATTGCTGTCATGGGGCGTATAGATGATGGACAGAGACCCTGTCTCCGGTTTATGTAAAATACTATGGGGGCGACTTCTCACCAGGCGAATACCGTAATCGTCTTTGGCCCGATTTAAATACAATTCATAGTCTTTGCCGAAAGTTCTCATGTCCATATAAAAAATAGCGGTTTCGATAGTGTTCTGAAAGCGCTCCTTGGTTACGATGGCTTCTTTCAAAGCGAACATACAACAGGCGCTGGAACAATATGAAGCAGCGCCTTCGTGGAGGCTGCGTGACCCCACACATTGAATCCAGGCTATTTTTTGGGGTTGTTTCCCGTCTGAAGGACGGATGAGCGCTCCCTGGGTAGGACCGGATGCGGACAATATGCGTTCATACTCCAGGCTGGTCACCACATCAAGGTTTGCTGCATAACCCAAACTATCCGACTCCCCGGGGTCGAACACCTCGGCGCCCGGCGCAAGGATAATGGCGGCGGCGTCTACTTCCCGAACCTTTTGGGTATCTTCCGGAAGAATTGCACCCGCTTTGCAAACCTTAACCAGTGCATCAATGTCTTTACATTTTTCCATATCAACGGAAAAGGCATGGGGGATTGCCTGAGGATACCGCATACAGGTCGGCGCCCGGTGATCGAGACCCGGGGAAAAACGAACACATTCCGGGAATTTATTAAAACAATCACCGCATGCCGTGCACTTATCCAGGTCAATATATCGTGGTTCCGTAATTAATTTTAATTTAAAATTACCTGCCTCTCCTTCGACTTCGGCAACCTGCGTCATTGCCAGAAGCTCGATATGCAACTGACGTCCGCTTTCCGACAGATTTGGAGACAGGGTGCACAAATCGCAATTGTTGGTGGGAAACGTACGGTCCAGTTGGGTCATCAATCCGCCGATGGAATATGCCTTATCGATCAACACCACATCCCGATTCGATTCAGCCAGATCCATGGCTGCCCGAATACCGCCGAGCCCTCCGCCAATGACAAGTACCGTATGATTTTGTTTAAACGTATTTTGATCTTGCATGTGTACCCTTATCTAAGGTTTGTTGTCTGTTTGAAATCCTTTTTACTTTCGAATCCGCTATTGATCGAACCCGTAAAATAACAAAAACAACCATCAAATTCCGGCATAATCCAGAATCTGAGGAAGCCGGTATTCCCAACCGAGAGTAATGATATGAACACCCTGAGCAACTTCTTTCAGACCTGCAACAGTTTCTCCGGCAATTCTCAGACATTCCATTTCCGTATCCGATGCTTTCCGAATACGTTTGATCACATCTTCTGAAATATAGGCGCCCGGTTCGTATGTTGAGATATATCTGGCGATTCCCACGGATTTTATGAGAAAAACCGTGGGAATAATTGGCACCCCTAACTTTACAAACGCATCCATTGTCGCAGAAAAGTGATTTAAATCATAAACGGGAGGCGTAATTATAAATTGAGCGCCGGCCTCGATTTTTTTTCTTGCAAGTGACAATTCCTTTTCAAATGCCACATCGTCAGCAGACGGAGCCATGGTGCATCCCACGGTAAAAGAGGGACTTCCATTCAAATCGAAACCCGCCATGTCCACACCTTTCTGTAAGGATTGAATGGCACCCAAAAGCTCCATTTCATCCAGGTCATCTACCGATATTGCGTCTCGATGATCACCTTTGGCCATTTCTTCACTGTGGGCAACAACGAGATT
>JAJDOH010000307.1 GCA_022340265.1 Deltaproteobacteria bacterium
TGGAACTATTTTTCGCCCAAAGAAAACGGCTTTTGATGATCTCATTAAAGAACATTTGCGCTAAAGAAAATTTATGGAGGAAGAAAATGAAACTAAAAAGCATTGTAGTTTTGGCGTTTTTCGCAGCAACTCTTTTCGCGGCAAATATGGTGTGTGCCGGAAGTATTGTCATCAAAGGATCCACCACCGTGCTGCCCATCGCACAGAAAACAGCTGAAGCATATATGAAACAGAACCCCGATGTTAAGATCTCCATTTCGGGAGGTGGTTCCGGTAACGGCATGAAAGCGCTCATCGACGGTTCAACGGATATCGCCGACAGTTCACGGTTTATTAAGGGAAAGGAAGTCAGCCTGGCTGTCGAGAAAGGGATCTATCCGGTTCCTTTCGCCGTAGCATATGACTGCATTGTACCGGTGGTTCACCCGACAAACGCCATCGTTAATCTCACCATGGCGCAGCTGAAGGACATTTACATGGGAAAGGTCAAGAACTGGAAAGAAATCGGCGGTCCGGACCAGCCGGTGGTGGTTATTTCCAGGGACACCTCGTCAGGCACCTACGAGGTTTGGCATAAAAAAGTCATGGAAAAGGAACGGGTATACCCGGGAGCCCTTCTTCAAGCATCCAATGGTGCTGTTTCCCAGGCTGTGGCAAAGAATAAGAACGCCATCGGTTACATCGGTCTGGGTTATCTGAACAAGGATGTCAAAGGCCTTATGGTCAATCGGATTGCCGGATCCGCTGAGACAACCTTAAACGGAACGTACCCCATCAGCCGCCCCCTGTTTATGTTTACCCCGGGATGGCCCAAAGGGGATGTGCTCAATTTCATCAACTTTGTCATTAACCCCGAAAAAGGCCAGAAATATGTGGCCGAAGCAGGCTATGTTCCGCTGTATTGATTAATGTTTCAACGACGGATGCGACCCCGGGAAATGACCTTCAAATTTCGCCGGGAAGCATTTTTTGTGCCGCATTGTCAGTTGATCGAGACTGCCCATTGAAGGATTGGTTGTATGTCCAAAAAAAAACAAACGGGAAAGGGCCGTCGGAATCGGGAGAAGATCATCCGATTCATTTTTTTTGGAGTGGCACTCGCTTCCATCACCACTCTTTTCCTGATTGCCCTCTTTCTGTTTGCTGAGGGTATTCCCATTTTTAAAGTGGTGTCGGTTTCAGATTTTGTTTTCGGAAAATACTGGTATCCCACTGACGATCCGGCGGCGTTCGGCATTTTTCCACTGATCATCGCCTCCATCGCGGTGACGCTGGTTTCATCAGTGATTTCCATTCCCTTGGGGGTGCTGACAGCCCTTTATCTGGCAGAGGGCGCCTCGGCAAGGGTGCGCGAATGGGTTAAACCGATCGTGGAACTTCTGGCGGCTCTGCCGTCGGTGGTGATCGGGTTTTTCGGCATGGTCATCGTAGCGCCGGTTCTCCAGGAAATTTTGGATATTCCCACGGGGCTCAACCTCTTTAATGCCTCCCTGATGCTGGCGTTTATGTCCATCCCCACCATCTGCAGCCTTTCGGAAGACGCTATTTTCGGCGTTCCCGTAGAACTCAAAGAAGCCTCTCTGGCATTGGGGGCCACGCACTGGGAGACCATTGCCCGGGTCATTTTCCCTGCATCCATCTCCGGAATATGCACCGCTGTTATTTTGGGGATGTCAAGGGCCATGGGCGAAACCATGGTCGTGCTCATGGTTGCGGGTGGTGCTGCCATGATACCCACATCGCTGTTCGATCCGGTCCGGCCCATGCCGGCAAGCATTGCCGCCGAGATGGCGGAAGCCCCTTTTCATGGCGACCATTATTATGCTCTTTTTGCAACAGCCATCGTCCTGTTTCTGTTTACGCTGGCATTCAATGTCATTGCCGAACAGATTTCAAACCGATACCGGCAGGTTGGTGCGGCAACCCTGTAATGGAAAAGGATGTTCAGGATAGAAAATGAACGGCATTAATCACAAAGAGGGTGTGACCTTTCGAAGGCGGTTGACACAGGGAACCATGTTCAACCTCTTCAGGATTGCCGCGGGTATCAACGGTGCCGCGTTGTTGGTGGTCGTCTATTTTCTCGTCGCGAGAGGGTGGCGAGCCATCAATTGGACATTTCTTACCCAGCCGCCCATGGATTCAATGACCAAAGGGGGGATCCTTCCATGCATCATCGGCACTCTCTGCCTCAGCGTCGGTGCCATCGTTGTGGCGCTTCCCATCGGTGTTGCATCCGCCATTTACCTGAATGAATATGCACGTCCCGGACGAATCGTGCGCATCATCCGCCTGGGCATCAATAACCTTGCGGGGGTTCCGTCGGTGGTTTTCGGCCTGTTCGGCCTGGCCTTCTTTGTGGTGTATCTGGGCATGGGTGTCAGCATACTTGCCGGATCCCTGACCCTGGGTGCCATGACCCTTCCGGTGATTATCGGTTCCACGGAAGAAGCCCTCAGAGGCGTGCCGGATACCTACCGTGAAGCATCGTTCGGTCTCGGTGCCACCAAATGGCAGACCATTCGCAGTGTGGTGCTGCCGGCGGCACTTCCCGGAATTCTCACCGGTACCATACTGGGGCTCAGCAGGGCGGCCGGTGAAACGGCACCCATTATGTTTACGGCAGCGGTCTTTTTCACGCCCTCGCTACCCACCTCCATATTTGACGAAATCATGGCACTGCCCTATCATATTTACGTGCTCGCAACGGCAGGTACGGAAATTGAAGCCACCCGACCGCTTCAATATGGAACGGCCCTGGTGCTGATTGTGCTTGTTCTCGGTTTAAACCTTATTGCCATTATTTACCGGTCACGGCTCCGAAAAAAGCGGTAGCGGACCGGAATTAGGAACCCTATGGAAAACCCGTCCAAAATGTCCGTGCAAGATCTTGATTTCTATTATGCCGATTTCCATGCGCTTCATGGGATTTCACTGGACTTCCACGAAAACCAGGTGACGGCCCTCATCGGCCCTTCGGGTTGCGGCAAAAGCACGCTTCTGCGATGTTTAAACAGAATGAACGATTTGATTCCCTACAGCAGAGCGGACGGCAGGGTGATGCTGGATGGGGAGAATATCTATGATCCCAACGTGGATGTCGTGGCACTGCGTCGTTACGTGGGGATGGTCTTTCAAAAACCGAATCCTTTTCCCAAGACGATTTTTGAAAATGTGGCTTACGGCCTGCGTGTCAACGGAAAGAGAGATAAAGGATTTCTGCGTGAAAGGGTGGAGACCGGTTTGAAGCAGGCGGCCTTGTGGGAGGAAGTGAAGGATCGGCTTAACGATTCAGCTCTGGGCTTGTCCGGAGGCCAGCAGCAAAGGCTTTGTATCGCCCGTGCCCTGGCAGTGGAACCGGAGATCCTTCTTATGGACGAGCCGGCTTCCGCCTTGGATCCCATCGCGACGCAGAAGATTGAAGAACTCATCCACGAATTGAAGGAAAACTACACAATTATCATTGTGACCCACAACATGCAACAGGCCGCGAGGGTTTCGGATGTGACGGCTTTCTTTTATCTGGGCAAACTGATCGAGTCGGACCTGACGGAGACCCTTTTTACCCGGCCGAAACTGAAACAGACATCCGACTATATTACCGGCCGATTCGGCTAAGGCTTTTTGGCAATCGAATAAACTGTTAGGAGATTTTGATGAAACGGCATTTGCAAAAAGAACTCTCTGGTTTGAAAAGGCGGATCCTTTCCCTTGGCGCTTTGGTTGAGGAACGCGTCCGTATGACTATCAGGGCCCTTGAAACCAAGGACGGCGAGCTTGCGCGGCAGATTATCAAGTCCGACAGGGAAATCGATCAAGCTGAAGTGGAAGTGGAAGAGGAATGCCTGAAAATAATTGCACTCCATCAACCGGTTGCGGTGGACTTGCGGTTTATTAATATTG
>JAJDOH010000150.1 GCA_022340265.1 Deltaproteobacteria bacterium
TGCGATCATCTTTTTTTCTTTTGCATCCAGGGGGTTTTTCAGTGGACAAAACCTCCAGAATATTCTGGTTCAATCCACTTCCCTGGGAATCTGCGCTTTTGGATTGACCTTCGTCCTCATTACCGGTGAGATCGATCTTTCCTACGGCGGGGTCATCGGTCTGGTGGGAGCCGTTCTTGCGGGAATGCTGAAAGGGGGACACTCCATCGGTACGGTAACGCTGGTCTGTCTGGCCATCGGGTTGGGGACAGGGCTTCTCAACGCCATCCTGATCGTCGTCTTGAACCTCCCGTCTTTTCTTGCCAGCGTAGCGGTCATGTTCATCTGTATGGGCGCCGAGCGGATTTATAACCAGGGCATTACCACCTGGATCAGGCATCCTGAGATACTCTCCATTGTGCAATCGAAGTTGGGACCCATCCCGCTTCCGGTGATCTATCTCTTTGCCCTCTTTATCATCTGCTGGTTTTTGCAGACCCAGACAAAGGTGGGACAATACGTTAGGGCCGTGGGAGAAAATATCAATGCCGTGAGAGAGGTCGGTATTCGCGCCAAGCTTCTGAAATCGGGTGTTTTTGTGGCTGCGGGTCTCATCTACGCTTTTGCGGGTTACATTGAGATTCTGCGTATCGGGGGGGCGGTCATGTATGCGGGAAACGCGCTTCTCTTATCCGTGCTGGCTGCGTGTTTCCTGGGAACGGCAACCTTCAAGGCGGGAAAAGCCAATTTCCCCGGGACCCTGATTGGTGCGTTCTTCCTTTATACGCTCCTGAGCGGATTCACTGCGCTGGGAATGAAGTTCTACCTGGTGCCATTTGCCCAGGGCCTTATCCTCATCATCTCTGTGGCCATCTCTTCTGTAAGGAGGGGGAAAATTGAGCAAGTCCAATTCTAATGGAGTATCCACAGCCGTTCCCATCAGTGAGCAGGCTGAGACGGCAACCCGAAAAGGGAAACGCAGCTTTATTCAGTTTGGCATTTTCTTTGTCTTCGCCATCTTCTACCTGATCGTCACCATTTTGCGTCCCGGCTTTATCAGTCTGGGGAACCTGCACGACATTTTCATCGAGACCGCCATTATCTCCTTTGTCTCCTTTGGTGAAGCCATTGTGATTGCGGCAGGCGGCCTCGATCTTTCCGTTGGAAACGTGGCCGGTGCCGCCGCCATGCTGACCTGTCATCTCATGAGCAACCTGGGTTACGATACGTGGATCAGTATTGTGGCCGGTGTGGCCATCGGCGGTTTGATCGGTATCGGCAACGGGCTCATGGTGACACGGTTGTATATGAACTCGCTGATTGCAACACTCGGTACCATGTTCGTATTGGTGGGTTTTTTATACGGCATTACGGGGGGGGTAAGCGTCCACATTGTTCCGGACAATTTCATGAATCTCGGGAACGGCAGCCTTCTCAGCGTTCCCATTCCCATATGGATGATGGCCGTGATTTTCATTCTTTCCTACCTGTTCATGGAAAAAACCAGTTACGGCCGATACATCACACTGATCGGTGGAAACATTGAGGCCTGCAGGCTGTCCGGCGTCAACATTAGAAGACTCACATTCATGACCTTTGTCATCTGCGGTTTTTTGAGCACCTTCAGCGGCATACTGTTGGCCGCCCGGCAGTCGGTGGGAAATGTGGATCTTGGGGAACGTTTTTTGCTGGAAGGGTTTATCGCGGCCATGCTGGGGACGGTTATTTTTAACGGGAAAAACATCATTACCGGAACGCTGATCGGGGCCATTTTCCTTATCAGTATGATTAACGGACTGACACTTCTGGGGGCCGGGCCTCAGTGGATGTATTTCTCGCAGGGCGGTCTTCTGCTGATGGCCATTATGGCCAATTATTATTCCAAACGGTCGGCCGCAAAGATCAAATAAAATGTTTTGGATGTCGGGATGGCGGCTTTTTTTGGAATTTGAGAAGGTCATGTCGACGGCATCTATCAAATTTTGGAGGACGAAATTTTGAACAATTCACCTTGGAAATCAGACAATTGGTTTGTCAGTCCCTGGAACTACCTGGACGAGGTCAAAAAGGACTTTATTATCCCTGAAAAGGTTAAGATCCATGATGTGACCCTTCGGGACGGAGAACAGCAGGCGGGCATCATTTTCAGCAAGGATGACAAGATTCGCATTGCCGAGAAGCTCTCAGAAGTGGGGGTTCATCGCATCGAAGCGGGCATGCCGGCCGTTTCCCCCAGAGATGAGGAAGCCATACGGGAAATCGTCAAACGGAATCTCGATTCCGAGATCTTCTGTTTCTGCCGTTGTATGGTACCGGACGTGCAACTGGCGGCGGACTGCGGTGTGGATGGTATCGTTATTGAAATTCCGTCCAGCGCGCACCTCATCGAAAAAGGGTACAAATGGCCCATGGAAAAAGCCCTTGACCTATCGGTCAAGGCCACCAGTTTTGCCAAGGAGCAGGGCCTCTACACGGTTTTTTTCACCATCGACGCAACCAGGTCCGACATAGACTTCCTGCTCAACCTGGTGGACAAAGTTTCCAACGAAGGCCACATGGATGCCTTTACACTGGTGGACACCTTCGGTGCACTGAATCCCCAGGCGGCCACCTATTTTACTAAGAAAGTCAAAGAGCGGGTCAAAAAGCCCCTGGAAGTTCATTTTCACTCGGATTTCGGTCTGGGGGTGGCCAATACCATCAATGCATTGATGGCGGGGGCGGAAGTCATTCATTCGACGGTGTTGGGGATTGGAGAGCGTGCCGGGAATACCCCCATGGAAGAGACGGTCATGGCGCTTTTGACCATGTATGGCGTCGATGTGGGTATTGATTTCTCAAAAATGAATGAACTTTCGCAATTGGTCATGGAATTGTCCGGAACCCAGGTTCCTTCGTCCAGGCCTTTTATCGGCGATGGTGCTTACAGTATTGAATCGGGTATCGTTACCGGATGGTTTCGAAACGCATACGAAGATCAACCCACCACCCTTTATCCTGTGAATCCTGCCTTTGTGGGTCGCGAAGATCCGAAAATTCTCATGGGGAAAAAGAGCGGTCTGGACAATATCTGGATCTGGTGTCAAAAACTGGGACTGGAACTCAATGAAGATGAAGCCCTCGAGGTTCTTTCAGCGGTGAAACTTAGGTCTCACGATTTGAAAAGGGTTCTCAGCGAAGGGGAGTTCATGGAAATTGTCGAGGGTCTCAAAGGCAAAGTTTAAGCAGTTTGAATAAAGCAATGGACCGCTTCGCCACTACAAGCATGAAGAACACAAGGCATTCGCTTTTTTCGAATGTCTTGTGCTCTCAGCAAATCTTCTCTTTCCATCAGAGCGTTAATAAGTCCTTATAAAGTTCGGGGCGCCGATCAACAAAAAGATTATTTCTAGGCGTTATCTGCTTATTGCGAGCAAGTGCAAAATCCAGGTCAAAAACGGCTATGTCTTCATTTTCTGGAGGTGACTGGCAAATTACATTCCCACTGGGGTCAGCAATGGTGGACATTCCCGTGAAGGTCAGATCTTTCTCTGTACCGATTCTATTGGCGGTAATTACATAAACGTGATTCAGCAGAGCGTGAACCGGGACGGACCGCTGAGCAAATCCCGGCAAAACCAGATTTGAGCAATGGCAGATCACGTCCGCACCTTTAAGTGCTAGTATTCTCCATACTTCCGGGAAAATCCAATCGAAGCATACCAGCAAACCGATTTTGCCTTTAGGGGTATCAAAGACTGGCAACCCGGCATTCCCAGGTGAAAAAATGTCTTTCTCATTCAGGAAAAGGTGAATTTTTTGATATTTTCCCACAAGACCGGCCGGGCCAACCAGAATCGCTGAATTGAAAAGGGAATCTCCTGAGCGCTCATTAATTCCCGAAGCTATCCAAGTATTTCTTTTCTGGCAATATCCCTGCAGAAAATCAATGAATTTACTGTCATTGAGATTTTCAGAAAACGCCATGGCCTGTTCCCGACTTTCAAAGTTGTAGCCTGAATTGCACAGTTCAGGCAAAACCAGAAGATCACTGTCAGGCGCTTTATCAAGCATTTCCGAGAGCTTCAGTAGATTTTTTTCCGGATCACAAAATACCGGGGAATACTGTAAGAAGCCTGCTTTCATTTTAGTTCTCCAGATGATAAGATGTAGTAAGAAGTTGCTTTCTTGTACTCGGAGGTTAGATAAATCCCCATTTTGCGTCAAGAAAGAATTTTGACTCCCTTTGAAGAGGGTTCTTCAAACTGCCCTCGCTGCGGGTGCTCGTTCACAAATAACTCCCATCAGCTAAATCAATTTCAACACGAAGGTATCAGATCATGAAAATGTATCGCATTGAGGATTATGTCAATCTGGAAAACCCTACGCCGGGTGATTCCCACCGGCCCGAGATTCTGACGGCCGAACATAATGCCATAAACCTGGGCGGTATGTTTGGTCTCCTTGTACCAGGAAGCCAGGTCCCTTATCATTATCACCAAAATCGCGAGTCCGTTATCATTTTTATTAGTGGCCAGGGCCTTGAAATCATAGAAGGCGAAGAATATGCAATCAAGGCAGGCGATGTTCTTTTTATTCCCGTAAAAGAAAAACATATGACCATCAATTCCTCCGATAAGGATTTGCGATACCTCGAATTTTTTACCTGTCCGCCGGTTACGGCCGATTTCTGCGAAGTCACGGAATAGATAAGAAATGCCAACAGAGATTGCGATGTTTTTTGTTTCGCTGTTGGCCAGTATTACCGGTTCACTGATTGGCGGGACCAGTTTGATAACCATCCCGACGCTCATCATGCTGAGCGTGCCGGCACACACGGCTATCGGTACGGACCGTTTTGCCATTTTTGGCGGGGTCCTGGAGGGCCTGTACAAGTTTCACAAAAAAGGATGGATCAACTATCGGGTAGGCATAACAGTTGGCATTCCCGTTTTGATTGGTTCCGCATTGGGTGCGAGACTGGCGCTGGAGTTCAGTGAAGACCTCCTCAAGTTGGCCATTATCTTTATGAACCTTCTGGTCTTGGGTCTTTTTGTTATACGCCCCCAGTTGGGATTGGAGAGGCGCAAACGAACAGAAGGGCTTGGCTGCGGTGTTTTCGGTGCCGTCGTCTGCCTGGCGTTGGGGGCCTACGGGGGTTTCTACGGAGCCATGGTCGGCACCCTTACCGTCTATGTTTTTATCCTTTGGTACGGGCTGACATTTCTTGAATGCGCCGGAACCATCAAATTGAGCGCTCTGGGGCTGAATTTGTCAGCTGCCGTGATGTACGCATGCAACGGCGCAGTTGATTACCGTCTTGGCCTTATCATGCTGGCAGGTTGTATGATCGGCAACTTGATTGGCGCCCACTATGCCGACCGCCTGGGCAACAAGTGGATACGGCGAATTCTCATCCTCTTCGTCTTGACGGCTGTTGTCAAGATTGCTTTGAATCTGTGATCATTTGAACCGGGGAGCAGATTTTCCCCGGGAATAATTGGGAGGAATGGATTAAGACCTGTTTCCGTGTAGTAATCGAGAATACCCACAGTGACAGTGAAAAAGTTCTTGACACAAAAATATGTTTTCACTTAAATTGAAAATATTGTAGTCTTGTGGTCAGAAGCGGCAATGAAAAGAGGATGATGCCAAATACCTTTGGTTTCTAAGCTAAAATCAGTGATAATATTTTAAATTTCGGATCTTGGTTTGAGTCGGCAGTAAAAAGGGGAACTTAACCAGGTGCACGCGGGGGCATAGATCGGTTTTCAGTTTTTGTGTTTTTTCTCACGTCGGCGAGTGTGTTTTCCGGGGTGAGATGGCTTTAGGTTCGGGCAGGAATGGTTGCTAATCCAAAAGAACAATTAATAAAGGAGGGAAAACATGAAAAACAGGAAAAATTGGCTCATTGTATTATCGTGTGCGATGTTGGTTCTGGCTTTCACAACAGGCGGAATCGCGGCTGACCAACCCAATAAAGTCAAACTGGGCATTTTGTTGCCCCTTACCGGGACCTTTGCTTCCGTGGCGGAAACCCAGCGGGACGGTGCATTATTGGCGGTAGATGACCTCAATGCCAAAGGTGGTCTGAACATGCCCTGGGGTAAGGTGAAAGTGGAACCTGTTGTGGGTGACGACGAGGCGAAACTCGACGTGGGCGTTCGCCGCTTCAGTTACATGTCCTCGGAAGGCATTAAAGGGATCATGGGACAGACATGGGCTCCCATGGCATTTGCCATTAACGAGCTGGTGAAAAAAAGCCCTATGCCGTATTTTCCCACCTGCGTTATGGCCAAGGATGCATTTAAGAAAGGCACCCTCTCTGATGCCACTTTTGCGGTTGCTTTCAGCCCATGGACCGTGGGCTACATGGACGCCTCGGCGGCCATCAATGTGCTGGGCAAAAAGCGGATTTTCATGCTGGCTCGAGCCGATGCATGGGGATGGGATATTAGAGACGGCGTAAAGGATGCCATCAAGGAATTCGGTGGGGAAATGGTAGGCTATGCCGAGCTGCCGAAAGGTACTTCCGACTATACCGCCGTGCTGCAGAAGGTCAAGGCCGCCAAGCCTGACGTCTTCATCTGTGCTCAGTTTGCTGGTGACGCCGTTGCTCTTCTTAAACAGTGTTTCCAGTTGGGCTTGAACAAGGACATGGTCATCTTCAACTCCTTCATCACCAACGTGGTGGCCAAGGGCATCCCGCCGAAAGCCCTGAAGGATGTTTACTCCATGCACTACTACTACTATGACTTGGCGGGCCTTAAAGACCCGGAATTGGAAGCCAAAGCCAAAGCCTACACTGCACGTTACCAAAAGAAATATGGGACGCCTCCTGACGCCTATGCCACCATCGCCTACGTTGCAGCCAACGAACTTTTCCGCGGCATGGAAAAAGCCGGAAGTCTCGAACCCAAGGCGATTGCCGCAGCGGTCATGGCCGACGGTGGCAAATTCGATTGTGTCAAGGGTTCGGCCCAGTGGCGTGAGGATCACACTCCCATTTATAAGTACGCCGCTTTTCTGGTGCGTGGCAAGGGACCCGCGGAGCAGAAGAGTGAATGGGATCTGTTTGAGGTCGTAGGTTACCAGGGCGGCCCCAAAGTTTTACCGCCGCTTTCAAGCCTGGGTTATTAGACCAGCCGATTTCCGGTGTGCCCTGGGAGGGATTTTTCCTCCCTGGCCACCGGTTATGGCCGAGGGAGAAGCGGGCTGTGGACAACCTGACCTGTCGAGAATTAATCAAGGCCGAGAAGGTCACCAAACGTTTTGGCAATCTGGTGGCGGTTGATAATGTGAATTTCGTTTTGTATGAAAACGAGATGGCCGGCATCGTGGGATCGAACGGTGCGGGAAAAACCACGTTTTTCAACGTCCTCACCGGATATTTTTTTCCGGATGATGGAAAAGTTTTCTATGAAAACCAGGATGTTACCAGGATATCCCCCCAGAAGCGGGTAGGGATGGGCATGATGCGTACGTTCCAACTCACCTCCACCTTCGACAACCTCAAGGTGGTCGACAACATGTCGCTTTCTTTTTTTCGTGCACACCGGACATCCAGCACCTTCCGTTTGTTGACCAACACTCTGGCGGCCTTTCGCGGTGAGGAACGGATTTGGAAATGCCTGGAGGATTTCGATCTGGCGTCCGTCGCAAACAGAGAGGTCAAACACCTTTCCCTGGGTGAAAAAAGACGTTTGGAGATTGCCATGGCCGTTCTGGCCGAGCCCAAAGTACTTCTTTTGGACGAGCCTTTGGCTGGCCTTTCCGAGTCCGAAATTTCGGGGCTGTTGGGCATTCTGCAGAGTCATGCACACAAGCAGACCATTCTTCTGGTGGAGCACAAAATATCTAAAGTTCAAGATATTTAAAACCGGCTTATCGTCATGCATGAAGGGAAAGTCATCGCAGAAGGCGGCTGCGCCGAATGTTTGGCAGCTCCAGAGGTGCGGCGAAGTTACTGGCAACTTGATTGCGATGAATAAACTGGCGGAGAAGTGTGATGGCTGAACATACCCTTCTTGTGGTGAGGGCACTGAATGTGTCCTATGGGGAATCGAAGGTTGTCTTTGATGCGTCTCTGGATGTGGAGCCAAACCAGATTGTCTCCTGTGTGGGCAGAAACGGTGCGGGAAAAACCACCCTGGTCAAGACCATCGGCGGATTCCTTAAACCCACCGATGGCCAGATCCTTTACAGGGGAACCGACGTGCGGGGAATGCCTTCCTATGATGTGGCTAAGATGGGCCTGCGATATATTGCTCAGGACAAGAAGGTCTTTTCAGACCTTACGGTCGCTGAAAACCTGGAACTTGCCAGCTATGCTACAGGAGATCGTGATTGGGAGCCGGTGCTGAATTTTTTCCCCAAACTCCGGGAGCTTCTGGATCGTAAGGCTGGCTATTTGAGCGGTGGGGAAAGACAGATGCTGATGATCGGACGGGCCATCCTGGGTGATCCTCATCTGCTGCTGGTGGATGAACCCACCGAGGGGTTAGCCCCCAGCATCGTAGAGCAACTGTGCGATATTTTTCTTGAGCTAAGCAAGCATTGTGCATTGATTATCGTCGAGCAAAACCTGTCGCTGGTTTCGCGTATCTCCCATAAGGTCTACGCAATGAAGGAAGGTCGAATCGTGAGCGAGGTAACCGAACCGGATGACATTAAGAATGTGGTTTTCGAGAAGTACCTCTAGTCTGAGACCGGGCAGACCACCGATCTAACCTGATGAGGACGACGGAAAATGACTAGATTCTTGAAAGATTGGGGAGCTCTGGTTTTGATCTTCGGATTGCTATTGCTGTCCAGATTTTTCCTGCCCCTGCCCTTTGCCACCGAAATTCTGCTGTTTGCCATGTACACCATGGCCTGCAACTACCTGCTGGGCTGGGTAGGATTTATCTCTTTCGGCCAGCCAGCCTACCTGGCCGTCGGCGGCTACGCATCGGCCATCTACCTGTTTTACTTCGGTACGAACCCCTGGGTGGCTATTCTGTGGGGCATCCTCGCCGGCATCGTCGTCACCGCTTTAGTGGGGCAGTTCTTTGTGAGGCTCCGTTCCGACTATTTCGCACTGGTTAACCTGGCCTTTTGCGTGATCATGTACTATTTCCTTGAAAACATCCTTAAGGACGTTACACAGGGGGATAACGGTCTTTTTTACATCTTTAGGATTGGAAAGACCCCCATCCTTAACCTTGGAAATCCAAAAGATCTTTATATAGCCGTTTTTGGGATAACCTTGCTTGTTTGGATTTTCTACCGATATCTGGACAGGTCTTTTTTCGGGGCCTGCTGCAAAGCCACCAAGTTAAACGAAGACAAATTGATATTCTTGGGCTATTCCAGTTTTCAGATCCGCTGGCTTTCCTTCATCATCGCAAATACAACCGCAGCCCTGGCCGGGTCCCTCTATGCGGTCTATTTCGGGTCCATGAGCCCGGACTTCATTAGCTATCATCGCGCAGCTGACCCCGTGATCGTCACCATTCTCGGTGGGGTGGGCACTCTGTATGGCCCTCTGGTGGGGGCTTTTGCGTATATCGGACTAAAGGATCTGGTGAGCGGATTTTTCACCAACTGGGAATTGGTCATCGGTGTCATTTTGGTTGCGATCATGCTGCGCGGGGAAAAGGGTATCTACGGCAGCCTTGCCCCATGGCTTGAAAAACGTCTTTTCTCCAAATTCCAGAGGGCCAACCCTGCAATCAAGGAAGGTTCGTAAACGATGGACTTTCAGCTACTGGTTTCCGGCTTTATTTTCGGACTCAGCACCGGCAGCATTTTTTTTCTGCTCGCCATCGGACTTTCTTTATGTTTTGGACTCATGCGCATCATCAGCCTGGATCAGCTGACCTATTATTCTGCGGGCGCCTATATTACTTACACGCTGTTGACGGTGACCGGCAACGCCTGGCTGGGTATGCTGGGGGGAATGGTCGTAGGCGGGGGGCTGGCACTTTTTGTGGAGCGGGTGGTATTCAGGCGCATATACGAGAAAGATATTGCTTTCACCATGATTTCTTCATTTGGAATACTCATCGCCAGCGTAGGTGCTATCAAGCTGATCTGGGGATTGGTTCCTCGGCCGGTACCGGTTCCCATCGAAGTCATGGTTACGTTTCTCGGGACTCAGGTCCCTGTATATCGTATCCTGGTGGTGTTTGTTGCCGGTTTGGTCTACGTGGGTATCTGGGCTTTTTTGAATAAAACCATCATCGGCAAAGCCATCCGGGCGGGCATCGAGGACGTGGAAAAGGTTGAAGGACTCGGCATTAACGTATACAGGCTTTTTACCATTACCTTCGTCATTGCGGGGGTACTTTCCGGACTGGCAGGCGGGTTGCAGGCGCCCTTGATCATGGTTGACCCTCATATGGGACTGGAGGTAATGGCCTATGTTTTCATGGTGGTGATTATCGGCGGTCTTGGAAGCATCAAAGGGACCCTGATCTCAGCCTTTCTGGTGGGGCAGGTCGTCTCACTGGGCTCACTGATTTATGCACCGCTGGCCAATATGGCGCCTTTTACCATGATGCTGATTATTTTATTGATCAAACCGACCGGCCTTTATGGAAGCAAGCTTCTGAAGCGCTGACCTTGGGCCCGGGAATGTAATTCATTTTTGACCGATCCGGCGAATGATATAATTTGCCGGCTCGGTCTTTTTTTTGGCGGAGGGAGCAATGGAAAAAGTTGGACTTTTGGGATTGGGGATCATGGGCTCAGCCATGTCTTCAAATCTAATCAAGGCGGGTTATCAAGTCATCGGTTACGATCCGCTCGAAAAACAGGTAGCGAGGCTGGAGAGCTTGGGCGGAAAGAGTGCCGACAACCCTCGGGAGGTAGCTGAACAATGCCCGGCGATCATTACATCGCTGCCGACGGTGGAGGTCTTGCAGCGGGTGGTCCAGGGTGATCAGGGCTTGATTCATGCTTCACGCCAGGGGCTGATCGTCATTGAATGCAGTACATTTCCATTGTCAGCCAAGAATGAGGCCAGGATCGCTTTAGAGAGGAGTGGGACCATCATGCTGGACTGCCCGTTGAGCGGTACCGGTGCCCAGGCTGAGAAACGGGATATCGTTATCCTGGCCAGTGGCGATGAAGCGGCCTGCAAACAGTGCGAACCGGTTTTCCAGGCCATCGGGCGGGCTACCCATTACCTGGGTACTTTTGGTGCGGGCTCAAAGATGAAGTTTGTTGCCAATCTTTTGGTGGCCGTTCACAATGTCTCTGCCGCCGAGGCGTTTGTCATGGGGATGAAAGGAGGTCTGGACCCGGAGACCATGTACCGGGTGATAAGCGACAGTGCGGGAAGTTCACGAAGGTTGGAGGTTCGTGGCCCCATGATGGTGGCCGGTGAATATGAACCGGCCACCATGAAACTGGGTGTGTTTCAAAAGGATATTGCAATGATCCGCGATTTTGCCAGGCAACTGGGAAGTCCAACGCCGCTGTTGGATGCGTCGGCCGGGATCTATGATCAGGCCAATTCAATGGGGTGGGAGAATTGGGATACGGGTGCGGTATGTGCGTTATTGGAGCATTTGGCGGGTTGGTCCAGGGGCGGGAAGTCCGCTGCGGATTAGCGTGAGACATCTCTGAAGCATAAGCCTGTTTTTGCATGCTCTTGATCTTATTGTTTGTTCCTTCAAGAGGTCCTATCGAGATCGGATAATCGATAATCATAGTAAGACAACAGTAAAATCTTTCCGGGTCCCACGTCCGAATGCCGTTCATTCGCTCAGGATTGAAAACTACCGTCTGTTGAACGGCTCATATAAAGTCAAATTCCTGCTTTTCCACGTATGTGGTGAGCGTCATATCGAGTGTTCTAAAATCCATGGCTGCCAGGCTCAGCAAAATCGCCACAAAGACAAGACCCACGGCCCCCAATGCCCATGCTAAAAACAACCTGCCCGAAAGCCTTCCGGTTCCCGCTTGATAACGCTTCTTGCTCTCCATAAATGTAAGCATCGGCTAAATCGAAAAAAGTCAATCAACACTCCCTTGCCAAAAAGGAATTTCGACAGTTTTGTCGATTGAGTGCTTCGCTTTTCGACATTTACTGCCTTCTTCAGCCTCCTCATCCTTTTGTTCAATACGGTCTCTCTGAAACGCAACCTGCTGAGTTGAAAGCAAAAACAACCGTTCAAGGATAGTTTGGCACAATTTCTGCGAAGTTCCTTTGACAACCAACGAAAGATCAACAACATTTTGAAGTCGTTCACCCATTCAGCCCTTATGCGACAAGAAGGAGCACGACATGCCATATGTGAAATTTCTCAAAGGTCTCAGGAAGAACTTGAAAGCGGTTTTCATGGCATTGCTGTTGGTTTTTACCATACGTTGAGATAAACGCCGAAGACACAAGGAGTGAAAGATGAACCGACTATGGATAAGAAAGGCTGGCATGATTTTTTTACCGGCAGTGGTGGCGGTTATTGCGGCTGCCTTGCCGGTGGCGGCTGTACCAAATGATCCGACTTACGGCGAAAACGAAATGGAAGTCTTGGCGCATGGACCCGTCCATGAAGCGTTTGCCGAAACCGTGGCATTTGATCCGGAACCGGGAATCATCGTCCCAAAAGCGCCGCCTGAGCCCATCAACGAGATTCCACCGGATCAGAAACCTGATGGAGATGTGGACTGGATTCCGGGTTATTGGGGATGGGACGATGATCGGAACGATTTTATCTGGATCAGCGGCACCTGGCGTGCTGTGCCGCCCGGACGCCAGTGGGTTCCGGGGTATTGGATCAACACAGCAGAAGGTTATCAATGGATTACAGGATATTGGGCATCTGTGGCAGACAGTACCACCACATACCTGCCCGAACCCCCGGAATCAGTGGAAGCGGGACCCAATGTGAACGCACTTTCACCGAATCAGACTTGGATACCGGGGTGTTGGATATGGTATCAGAATGCGTACGCCTGGCGTCCCGGTTATTGGGCACCGGTGAGGGCGGACAGGGTGTGGATCCCGGCCCATTACGTGTGGACGCCAATGGGGTATGTGTTTGTGGGCGGCTACTGGGATTTCGCTGTCGGTTCTAGAGGGGTCTTTTTTGCACCGGTCGCCTTCGGCGTCAGCTTCACCTTCGGTAGCGGCTTCTACTTTACGCCGTCATTTGTGATTAACCTGGGGGTCTTTTCCAACTGTCTTTTTTTGCGCCCGCGGTACCATCATTATTATTTCGGCGATTATTATGCCACCCGGTATTATCAAAGGGGCATATATCCCTGGTTCTCACCCCATGCCAGGCGGCACGGCTACGATCCCATATACGCTCATCAACGGTGGAAGCATCGTAACGATCCCCATTGGGAAAGCAATTTGCAGGCCACGTACCAACTGCGTCTCAGGAATCAAGCGGCCAGGCCGCCCAGGACCCTTCGTGAAGCGAGGAGGCTTCAACAAAAATCAATAGCGGCAAAGGCCTCGGGCCGTGGCTTTCAGCAACCTTTTGATCCCTTGATCAGAAGCAAAGGCGGTCTGCCAAAACTGAAGACCTTGAGCAATAGTGAGCGTGTTCAGTTTGAACGACGCGGCAAACAGGTTCGAAATCTCAGCAGCGAGCGACTTAAACTGGAATCCCGAGGGCTCAAGCAACCGTCCCGAAGACCTTCCAGGGAATTCAAGGCAACGCTGCCTAAATCTCCCATTGTTTCAAAGCCGGTAGGCCGGGCTTCCATAACTGCCAAGGCCGTGCCCTCGAAACGAAAAACCGTTCAGGTGCCCCAAACGCCCACCGTAAAGTGGCCGGAAAGCCGTACTGCGCCTTCCGCTGTTTCAAAGGCACCCGGCCGTCCATCGAAACCAACCGATGCTCCGACCGCCCGAAAGTTTCCGTCGAAGTCTCCCGGTGTATCAAAGGCACCGGAACCTCGCTCTAAACCAGCCGGCGTGCCGGCCGCTCGAAAAACACCGCCGGCACGCTATCAAACCTCTAAAACGGATCCGACGGTTCAGCCGGTTCAACGGAAACCCATAAAGACGTGGGGAAAAACTTCCAGCAGACCCTCACCGAATAGGAAGAGCGCTCCGGATACCTCCCGTTTATCGAAACTCTCAAGCGCCCGGTCAAAGCCGGCAGGTCCGGAAGCGTCCCAAAAAATGCCTGAGGCTCAGCAACACCAAGGCGGTCCAGCCAGCGGGTGGGACCGGCCCGGAGGCGCCGTGCCGGGTACCGGTGCTAGCAGACGGTCCATGCGGGGAAGATAGGAGACGGAAATTCTAATAGAGGCTTAAACAAAATGCAGCACGCTTTTTCGGGCTGGAAACGGACTTGCGCATTAATGGGTATCTTTGTTATATGGATCATTGTGTTGTGGCCGGTTTGTCCGTCGTGGGCAACCGGGCCAACCGATGAATTTATCAAAGGGAATGCGACAGCTCTCCTGGCATGCGCTATTCAGCGGGCGTTCACTCTGTTCGGGTGAACAAAAGGGTTGTGTGCCTCGATGGAAGCCGTTTGTCAGAGGATGAACAGGCGGCTTTGGAGGAAGTCCTGTCGGAAATTGATGGAATCCGCCGTGTGGTATTTGTTAAAATATTGGAAATTTTTCGCGGAATGAGCGTAGGATAGCGTAGTTTTTGAGTTAATAAGAAATCCATCACCGCATCAGCCGGAATTGATCAGACTTAGTGCTTATCCGTAAATAAACTGTACTCTTTTCATTGCGTTTGCTATACTGGCCACCATTGGAAAACCTAGCAATGGAGGCCATCTGGGAAAAATTCAGTCGTGGGAAGTTTCCGATGCTTTCTGGGAGAGAGTTGAACCCCTCATTCCATAGCCACAACGTGAACCCAAGTAAGACATACGAGCGCAAGGCTGGTGGAGGCCGGAAGCGAATGCCACCGCGTCAGGTTTTCGAGGCCATCATGTACGTGCTGTGAACCGGTTGCCAATGGAAGGCGTTGCCCAAGGAACGATTTGGAAGCCCAAGTGCAATACACGCCCATTTTATGCAATGGATGCGTGCGGGATTTTTCGTTACCCTGTGGCGGCGTGG
>JAJDOH010000163.1 GCA_022340265.1 Deltaproteobacteria bacterium
TTTTAAAAATGTGAGGTGGGTTTCAACGAGCCGTGATTTTCAGCCGCCATTTTTGTGTGAAAAATACATCTATTTGTTGTAATATTTCATTGCATCCGGGATTTCCGCCTTGATATCAGCAATGCGGGTCTTGTCAGAAGGGTGTGTACTTAAGAACTCGGGCGGAGCCTTTCCCTGTTTCTGCTGTGCCATCCGTTCCCAGAAGTCCACCGCCTCATGGGGGTCGTATCCGGCCATGGCCATGAACACCAGTCCGAGCTGGTCGGCCTCGCTTTCATGCAGGCGGCTGTAGGGCAGCATGATCCCCACGGAGGATCCCACTCCGAAAGCGGTCATCCAGAGTTGACGGGTGGTGTCCGGTTTGCTTGCGAGAGCGGCGGAAAGTGCTATGCCGCCCGTTT
Organism: Deltaproteobacteria bacterium; assembly: GCA_022340265.1. Classification (GTDB taxonomy): domain Bacteria; phylum Desulfobacterota; class DSM-4660; order Desulfatiglandales; family Desulfatiglandaceae; genus NaphS2. The sequence goes on from JAJDOH010000163.1 coordinate 402, forward strand.
GAACAAGCAGTCCCTGGCTCATGCGTTCATCCCCATGCCGTGCGATGGCATGGGCGATTTCATGCCCCATGACCACCGCCAGACCGGCTTCCGTTTTCGTTATGGGGAGGATTCCCGAATATACCACAACCTTTCCACCGGGCATGCACCATGCATTTGCTTCCGGACTCTCCACCAGATTAAACTCCCAATGATAATCTTTCAGTTTGTAGGACAGATTGTTTTTCGCCATATACTGCTCTACGGCATTCTGGATTTTTCTCCCAACTCTCTTAACCATCTCTGTTTGTTTAACGTTCGTGCTCAGCTTGTTCTTCTTGAGAAAATCGTCATACTGCTGATAACTCATGGAAAGCATCGTCGAGCTGGGAACCAGATCCAACTGACTTCTACCGGTCAGAGGGACCGTACTGCAGGATAAAAATAGAAAAAGCGAAACCAGCGATATCCGAACAAAAAAAAATAAAATGGATTGCATTTTTATCTCTCCTTAAAGGTTGGGGGAATTGAGACGGGTAGCCCTCCACAGCGGACATCATACTTTTTAATCAGGTCCATTGACAGAAGATCTTTGCGAAGGTTCCTTGTTTTTAAGGATTAATGGCGAAAATAGATGTACATTTTAGAAAATCTAGACAAGAATGTGCAAAATGTCAATCCCGTTGACATCTAATTGGACGTGATCTACTTTTTTTGAAGAAAAAGGCTTTAGTGCTAGAAATGCATTACACTTGAACTCAATAAATTAGAAGATTTGTGCTCATACGCTCCGTTACATGGCGCATTGACAAGAATTGAGGTTGAAAAAATTATGGCAAGCTGTTGGGCAAAAAGGAATGGCTGAATGAAAGCGATGATATTGAATCGGATCTGCCGGTTCGATGAAGATCAGACGCCCCTCGAGATGACGGATTTCCCTGATCCAACGCCTGCCGATGATGAGATCCTGGTAAAGGTTTCCGCCTGTGGCGTCTGTCACACGGAGCTGGATGAGATTGAGGGAAGAACGCCGCCGCCACACTTTCCCGTTGTTCCAGGGCATGAAGTGGTGGGCCGTGTGGTAGAAGTCGGTGAAACAGCTTCACGGTTCAACGTCGGAGAACGGGTGGGCATCGGCTGGCTTCATTCGGCCTGTGGGAGTTGCCGATTTTGCCTTTCGGGAAATGAGAATTTGTGCCGGGATTTCAAAGCCACGGGCAGAGATAGAAACGGCGGTTATGCGGAATATGTGACGGTGCCGGAAGCGTCCGCCTTTCCGATTCCCGAGGGGTTCAGCGATGCGGAGGCGGCGCCGCTATTGTGCGCCGGCGCGGTGGGTTACCGATCGCTGCGGTTAACCGGGCTCGGGAATGGCCAGAATCTGGGGCTCACCGGATTCGGGGCTTCCGGGCATCTGGTTTTGAAAATGGTCAAACATCGCTACCCCGATTCCAATATATTTGTGTTTGCCAGAAGTAAGGGCCAGCAGGTGTTTGCCCGGGAGTTGGGCGCAGCCTGGGCTGGAGATACCAGGGATGCATCTCCAGAGAAACTGGATTGTATCATCGACACCACACCAGCATGGGAGCCCGTTGTGGCAGCTCTCGAAAACCTGGCGCCCGGCGGCAGGCTGGTGATCAATGCCATACGGAAAGAGGCAAGGGACAAAACTTCACTTTTGCAGCTTGACTATCCGGTGCATTTGTGGATGGAAAAGGAAATCAAGAGTGTTGCCAATGTGAGCCGAAGGGACTTGAAAGAGTTTCTTTTGCTTGCAGGTGAAATGCACATTAAACCCGATATTCAGGAGTTTCCTTTGGCAGCGGCCAACCGGGCACTGGTTGAACTTAAGACCAGAAAAATTCTGGGGGCAAAGGTTTTGAGAGTCGGTTGATCCGGGAGATTAAGATCCGATCCAGTCAGCTAGGGATGGGGGTGGCTGGATCCGTATTGAGAAAGACTCCCATTCGCAGCGGGCAGTGAGTTCCACGCCTTCCTGAATGATGGAGCCGGGGCGGTCTGAAGAAACCACCACGATGATGACCCGCGGGTGTTCTGCGCTGAAGCGGAGCGCCGAGTTAAACCGTGCGCCACGGGCCCTGTCTTCACCTTTGATGGCACTTCCGTGCAGGAGGCACGCAAAACCGTGGAGATGCAGATCATCCCGCAAGTGAAGGGCTCCGTCCAGTTTTGCCAGGGATTTGGCCAGGTCCAGCAGGTGTTGCTCTTGCAGATCCACCGGGTTTTCAAGCTGTTGTCCCGATAAGACGGCGGGTTCCGGAGAAAGATCGATCACCAGGGTGCAACCATGCATCTCTTTGCCGGCTTCATGGACGATTTCATTGACGATCTTAAAAAGACCGTGTCTAGCGGAAGAATCCATGGGGAATTCGAGCAGCGTCTCCTCAAGCGTTACCAGGTTGGGTTTCCGTGTGGTAGAATAAACATTACCGTCGGAGAATCTGCAGATGGGTTCGCCTGCGAGTTTTATAAAGCCAAAATTCCCTCGAAAATGGGCCGTGGATCTTCTTTTGGGCATTTCGCCTGCCTTTGAGATTTGATCGTATGAAGGCCCGCATCACTTTTAATGAACCGGCTTTGGCAAAGCGTCAGTTCTTTTGCGTTGATCAAAATGGAAATTCGAACTCGAAGCCGTCCTTTGACGGCATGTGTGATCTGGTAGTTGAGTGTGACGTCTTTTGAACCTTCATCATTTCCAAGGGGAGCCTGATACCTTTCAAGGGGTTGAAGCATCTTTTCCTCCTGTATTTATCGTTTGAAAAATCTGTTCGAGATGATGATGAAGATTAAGCTAAAGTTTGGTTGAGGAATTTTCAGTGCAACTTATGCCTGCCGATGTTTCATGTCAAGCGATTATTGGTTTCTCATTATTCCAAGGTCGATAATGATTGAAAAATTCATTTTTCAATTGTAAGTTCGGCTCAGTTCAAAGAAGCAAAAAATTTTAAACAGGGCGGTTGCTTTATGAAACAGGCTACTTTTCATATTCAGGAAAATCTTGAACGGCGCATTCTCCATGGTCTTTCCTGTGAATGGGATACGGCCCTGTGGGTACTGCCTCCCGCCTTGCAGGAAAAAATGCGAAAGCCCCTGTTTGGCATACGGGACATAAAAAACCGATGGGGATACTGGTCCGGGAGAAACCGAGAAATTGTTCTCAGTCGGCATCTTGTCCTAGAGCATCCCTGGCAGGCGGTGCGGGAAGTGCTCAGGCATGAAATGGCGCATCAGTTTGCTGAAGAGGTCCTGGAGGGAGACAGCGAACCGCCCCATGGGCACTGTTTTAAGAAAGCCTGTCAACAGCTTCGGGCCGATCCGGCGGTTTCAGGAAGCTTCAGGCTTTTGGATGAAGCAGCTTCCAAAGGCGGCAAAATCCGTGAAGACAGAATGATGATGCGCATTCGTAAATTGATGAGCCTGGCACAGAGTCAAAATCAGCACGAGGCGGAAGCCGCCATGGCCAAAGCCCATGAACTGGTTGAAAAATACAATATCGATCTGGTTCGTCTTGATCAAGATCGAAACTTCGTGAGCATTTTTCTGGGAGAGGCACTGCTGAGACGATTCAGGGAAGAGCATCAATTGGCTGTTTTGCTGCAGCAATTCTATTATGTGTATGGCATCTGGGTCAGTTCCTATGTGGTTGAAAAGGGCAAAATGGGGCGTGTGCTGGAAATCAGCGGTACGGAAAAAAATGTTCAAATTGCTTCTTATGTGTATGATTTTGTCAATCGATTTATTGCAGCCCAGTGGCGTGAATATAATCGGGATAAGGGATTGAATCGCTACCGTCGAACGGATTTTGCTCTGGGTGTTCTTCAGGGTTTTTCGCGTAAGCTTGAGCGCCAATCACAACAACGCCGTTCAGACAAGGTTTATAGCCTTGTCGAAGCAGAAGATCCGTTACTGAAACAATACACTAGCTACCGTTATCCTCATACACGAACCAACCGGGGAAAACCACTCCGTCAGAGTATAAGGGTTCGAAAGGATGGTGAAAAGGCAGGGAAAAGACTGGTGATCTCCAAAGCCATCCGGCACGAGGGGAAGAATGAGCGGCTTCTGCTGGAAAGACGTTATGGCGAATCATCCGGATAGCCGGGAATGTCTTCGGTCCAAATTACGCCAATATCCTTATTTGTTGCTCTTTTTCCGCTTTTTAACACGAAACTGAAGTGTAAATGTGGTGCCGCCCGAGACAAAGCAATCTTCGGGCTTTTGACAGTGGCTGCATTCGCTGATAATTCCAGGGCACAGGTCGGTTTCTTCGGGGATAACGGGACAGCGATCAGACATCATTCTGATTTTGAACCCATAACGTTCCGCAAATATTTTCATTCGCAACAGATCGGCGCCCTTGCCGCCCGCGTTGAAATCGAAGGCTCTTTTGGAAGAGTAGGCCAGGGTATCCTGCGTGGCAAAAAAACCCTCAAAGATTCTTCTCTGGGCATCGTCGATGATACCCACGCCGTAATCCCGGACCGTCATTTCCACCTTTCCATTTGTTTGTTTCACACGTATCTCTATCTTTCCTTCGTCGGGCGTGTTTTCCACGGCATTTTTTACCAGTCCGTCAATCACTTTCTGGAGAGGTTCCATGGGAATTTTAATGGTCTCTGTTGGGGTGATATCTTCAACGATTCGAATATTACGGTGAGAAAAGCGGGGTTTTAAGACTTCCAGACGCTCATGTACGATCTGGTCCAGGGACAGCAGGCGGGATGCCATTTCCTTTGGTCCGAAGATGTCATCGATACGGTTTCGAACGGCCTGAACGATGCTACCTTCGCCCACCTGTTCTGCCACAAGGGTTTCCAGTTCATCGGCGCACAGGTCGACCATCTGGCGCAATAACGAGTGGGATTCGAAGTGCCGTTCCCGCATAATGTCTTCCACCTGGTTTTGAATCTCGATGATACGTTCAAGATTTCTTTCGCCCCGCGCAAGGGTATTTTTCCAGCTTTCATCGGGAAGAGTTGCCAGTTTTCTCGCAATAATGTTCAGTGAACCGGAGAGCACGGAGACGGGGGTTTTCAGTTCGTGTGAGAGGTGATTGATGACTTTGTCCTTTGCACGGTTCAAGCTCGATACTTCCCGGTAAGCCTTTTTCACTTCCTCTGAAAAACGGGCGTTTTCGATGGAGAGTTCAACGGTTGCCGCCACCAGGTTCAAAAGTTCCATATTTCCCTGGTCGAATCCGCCTTTCTTTTTGTTAATGGCTCCCAGAACACCGATGATTCGATCCCTGCTTCCAAGCGGTACCAAGAGCAGGTTCCGGGTCTGATAACCCATGATTTTGTCACGCTCCCGATGGATGGCGGGATTCCCACGGGTGTCGTTGATAATCATGGGTTTGCCGGTTTTGATGACCTGACCCGCAATCAGTTTGTCGATGGGAAAACGGATTTCTTTAACCCTTCTCTGAGTGGCAATGTCGTCGTAAGCGGCTCCGATGAAAAAGAGTTCTCTGTTCTCCTCATCCAGCAGGCTCACCAAAGCGCCTTCGGAATCCATCAGCCGCTTTACCTCGTTGCTGACAAAATCCAGGAGGTCCCCCAGATCGGGGTGCTCGGGGAGGGCCGTACTGATGCGAAGAAGCGCATCATTGGTTTTATAGGCGTTCAGAATCTCTTCAGAGAAGCGCGCGTTTTCGATGGAGAGCACGACCGTACCGGCGATCATGTTGAGGAGTTCCATGTCCGATTCCTCAAAGACGCCCTCTTTTTTGTTGCGTGCGCAAAGGGCACCGATGATGCGATCACCACTCCGTAAAGGTACTTCCAGAAGATTCCGGGTGTGATATCCCAATTTTTCGTCCACGCCCGGATAAAAGCTCGGTTCTTTGGCCGTATCCGCCACAATAATCGGCTTTCCCGTGCGAATGACTTTCCCTGCAACACTCTTGTCCATGGGAAAGCGGATTTCCTTGATCCGTTTTTGAGTTGTGCTGTCGTCGTATGCGGCACCCTTGTAGAACAGTTCCCCTCTGTCTTCATCAATCAAGACCACCAGAGCACCCTCTGTTCCCAGGAGTTCCTTGATTTCCCGACTGATGTAATCCAGAAGATTTTCCAGATCGGGGTATTCGGGCAAAGCCATGCTGATTCTTAACATGGCCTGGTTGTTTCGAGCCGTCCTGCGCTCACGGGTGATGTCGCGAAGCAGCACCAGTTCACCGCCGGGTTCATCCGGTTCTTTAGAATAGATAACGCCGCGCATGACCACATCCAGAAGACGGCCATCCTTTGTAAGCCGTTTGGTGACATGGCGTAATACAAGTTTTTTTTCCAGAAGTTCTTTTAGAATGCGTCCGGTTTCGGCTTCAAGTCCTTTCGGGGTGTAGGGAATGGTTTTTCCTTCCAGTTCTTCAAGGCTCCAGCCAAAGGTTTCCGTGAAGGCCGGTGTGACATAATAGACGCCGCCGTCCAGGTTGGAGACGACAATGGGGTAGGGTACAAAATCGAGAAGAGACCGCATCCCTCTTCTGGATTCGCGAAGCGCTTCTTCGGCCTTTTTCTGGTCCGTGATGTCCTGAAGGGTTTCAATGGCACCGGAAATATTTCCGTCCATGTCTCTTAAAGGCGATGCGGTAAAGAAAAGCCATTTGCCTTCCTTTCCCAAATTCGTGAAAAGCCTTTCCGATTCAAAACCCCATTCAGAGACTGCCGATTTCTGGTATTTGCCATCATAATGGGCAGCGATTTTCTTTTCATCGGCGTTGTCCACGATTAGATCCGCCATGGTGGGCCGTTTTGAGGGATAGAATGCGCGCCAATGGTCGCTGGTTCCAACGATTTCCGTTGCGGATATGCCGGTCAGGTTTTCAAATGCTTTATTAACGTAGGTCAGTCGGTGGTTGTTGTCTATGACAAATGTAGGGATTGCGGTTTCCTGTAGAATCTGAGATAGTTTTTCCTTTTCCCGCTCAAGATTTTCCTGCTTTTTTCTGCTTTCATCAAGGGCCGTCTTGAGGGATCTTATTTTGTTTTCCAGAGTACTGCAGGTCCGGTCTTCAACCATATCAAGCAAAACCTCCATTAGTTACAGAAAATGGTGAAATCGTTCCTGCAGTGAAATGATTTTTTCCGTTTTCTGAGAGCACAATCACTGTTCTCTTGATACAGCCCAATGAAAAAATTTTCAAGTTTTGTTTCGTGACCTTTGACAGCAGCGCTATCTTCCCCTATAATCCTCAGGCTTAATACTGATGAAAAAATTTTGGAGAGGAGATGTTTTGCCATGAAATGTCCACATTGTGAGGAAGAAATTCCGGGAACTCCCTGCCCCGGTTGTGGAGAGAACGTTTATGATGAGGATGCCAATTATTGCATGGCATGTGGTATTCCGCTTAAAGAATCGGCCCAGCCGGTTTCCCTGGATGAAAGTCTTTTCGATGATGATGAGGGAGACATCGACTTTGACAGCCGGGAATTGTGCCCTGACGGGACATGCACCGGTATTATTATTAACGGAAGGTGCAGTGAATGCGGCAAAGCGCCGGGCGAAGTCGATACAATTGAGGTCGACAATCAGGATGCTGAAACCGAAGAGCCCAAGGGTGAGGCTGAAACTGAAGGAGAGGTCAAAGAAACCGATGTCTGAGGATGTAAAGGATGTATGAACTTAAAATAATCACCCGATTTGCGGCGGCCCACCAGCTTCGCGCTCTTAAAGGAGGCTGTGAAAATTTGCACGGCCACAACTGGAAGGTGGAAGTCACGGTCGCGGGTGACCGCCTGGGTGATGATGGACTGCTCGTTGATTTCAGAGTGATCAAGGATCACACCAGAGAGATTATTGATGCATTAGACCACAAATTTTTAAACGAAATCGGAGCATTTGAGATCGCTGAGCCGTCTTCAGAAAATATCGCCTGTCATATTTTCAAAACGCTTTCAGAACGCCTGGGCCTGGAGGATGTTCGCGTGACGAAAGTGACGGCATGGGAATCGGAATCGGCTTGCGCCAGCTACACGGAAAAGTAACCGTTAAAATGAATATTTATGCATTTATACCGGCACGATACCAGTCCAGTCGTTTTCCGGGAAAACCGTTGGCGATCATTGCCGGTAAACCCATGATTCAACATACTTACGAACGGGCACTTGCCTGCTCCGAGCTTTCGGCGGTCTATGTGGCCACTGATGACCGGAGGATCAAAGCATGCGTCGAGGGTTTTGGGGGCAATGCCTTAATGACCCGTTCCGCCCATGTCTCAGGAACCGATCGAATTGCCGAGGCAGCCCGGAAGATCGGCGTGAAAGACCGGGATCTGGTGGTTAACATTCAGGGGGATCAGCCGGCTTTTCAGCCCGAAGTGGTCTCAGCCATGATTCAACCCCTGATAGCTGACGCATCCATTCCCATGGGTACCCTTAAATGTCGCATTCAGGATGAAGCGGACATCACCAACCCCAACCACGTGAAAGTGGTAGTGGACAACAGGGGGTTTGCCCTTTATTTTTCCCGATGCCCCATCCCTTTCTGCCGGGATGAGAACCTCGGCCAAGTCCATTATAAACACCTCGGTTTTTATTGTTTCAGAATGGATTTTCTGCTCAAGTTTACCGCGCTGCCCGAAGGAACGCTGGAAGCGCTTGAGAAGCTTGAACAGTTGCGTGCTTTGGAAAACGGATATCATATCAGTGTTGCTGAAAGCGTTTATGATTCCATCGAAGTCGATGTTCCGGCTGATGTGGGTGCCATAGAAGCAACCCTTGGCGATTGTCCGCAATCAGCAATTCGCAGCCCGCAATGAAAGCCTCCCCGCCTGTTCGCAAGATCTGGAAATTAGCGCCTCAATCATCTCTTGTTTCGCAACTGGTTGCTGAAGTCAACGTAACGCCCCTTCAGGCACAGCTTCTGGCAAACCGCCGCCTCACGGATATTCGCACGATCAAGCCCTTCTTATATCCCCGCCTGTCACAGATAATCGATCCCATGGGGATGAAAGGAATGAACGACGCTGTTCAGAGCATTCTGCGGGCCATGGAAGAACACCGAAAAATTACGGTTTATGGTGATTACGATGCAGATGGCCTTACCGCCACCGCTCTTCTGGGGATCTTTCTTTCACATTTGGGAACTTCCGTGGCGACATACGTACCTGACCGACTAAAGGAAGGATATGGTCTCAACGAAAAGGCCGTTAAAAGGATTCAGGAGGATGGCACCGGGTTGATCATTACCGTTGATTGCGGAATCTCCAATGGCGAGGAGGTAAATCTGGCGAAAACCCTGGGAATGGATGTGGTCATTACCGATCATCATCAGATGCCACCTGAATTTAGGGCCCAATGTCCGGTTGTGAATCCGCATCAACCGGGATGTTCTTTTCCGTTTAAGGATTTATCGGGCGTCGGCCTTTCCTTTTTCCTGGCGGTGGCCATTCGAGGGGCCTTGCGGAAAAAGGGGTGGTTCAAGTTCAGCACTGAACCGGACATGAGAGACTATCTGGACCTGGCTGCTCTGGGTACCATAGCGGATCGTGTGCCGTTGCTGGGCCAGAACCGAATCCTGGTGTCCACTGGTGTTCATCGCATGCGCAATTCCATTTGGCCGGGCATTAGAGCGATCATGAAAGTGGCAGGTGTGGACGCGGAAAATGTCAGTTCGGAAGATCTGGCCTACAGGGTAGCGCCCCGGCTCAACGCGCCGGGCCGAATGGGAGATGCGAGCATGGGTTTGAAACTGCTGATGGGTGAAAACCAGTTTGATGCAGACGTTATGGCAGGCAAGATGGATGCGATAAATGTTCGACGTCAGAGTGTGGAGCAGGAGATCCTTGAAGAGGCAAAAGCCATGATCGCCGATCAAATGGACGGCGCGCGAACCATTCTGCTGGGATCAGAGAAATGGCACAGCGGGGTTCTGGGTATAGTGGCATCACGTCTTGTGGACCGGTATCACAGGCCCGTTATGATGGCTGCCATTCGTGACGGCCTGGCCGTCGGCTCCGGAAGGAGCATCGACGGTTTCGATCTTTATGGTGCAATGAAAGAAATTTCCGACTGTTTTGATAAATTCGGCGGGCATTATCACGCGGCGGGGTTCACATTAAAGGCGAGCGGGCTGGAGAAGCTCAGAGAAGATCTTGAAACCGCAGCCCAAAGACAATTGCATGAAGAGGATCTCATGCCCAGTATCAATGTCGATTCGGAACTTCCTTTGAGCCGTATCACGTCTGGAGTGGTTGATGAAATCAATGCCTTGTCGCCCTTTGGAGAGGGTAACCCGGAACCCGTCTTCATGGCACGTTCCGTAAAAGTTTTCGATTCAAGGGTCGTGGGCGAAAGGCATATTAAGCTGCGCATAGGGAAGGGAGGGCAGGCATTTGATGCCATCGCTTTCGGCATGGCGGACCAGAACCCCGTTAAGGGAGCCGTCATCGATCTGCTTTTCACACCGGAGATAAACCGATGGCAGGGAACCGAAAGCCTTCAACTCAAGATTGTTGATTTGGCTCGCTGAAAATTCGGGCAGCCATTTCGATATCTTCCGGGCTGAAAACGAACAGGGCCTTTCGGCTGTCATCCAAAGCAGAACCGTAGACGTAATTGATATTGATGCCTTCTTCCCCGAATTTTCTTGCCATTTCGGCCAGGCTTCCCGGTCGGTTTTCAATTTCCAGGGCAATCACGGGCAGGATATCAAAAAGGTAGCCTTTACGGGACAAAAGATCGATGGCCTTGTCCGTGTTTTCCACCAGGAGGCGGATCAGGGCAAAATCTGCCGAATCTTTTTTCATAGAGCCGTAACTTGCAGCAGGCGCCACCCGTTTCAGGGATTTGCCTCTCGCCTTGAACAGAGTCTGAACATATTCGGATGCGTCCTGGATGGTCAGTGCATCGATGTTTATCCCGGCTTCTTCCAGCATGGCTGTGAGCCTGGCCAGTTCACCGGGCACGTTTTCCAGGAATAGCGAAATCTCTGTTCTTACCATGGCAAAACCCCTTAACTTCTTCAGGATAAAATGCTAATTGTTGTCGGGACTGTATTTTTTGTACGGACCATGGGGCCCATAGCCCTTGAAATATTTCAGAAAATCCGAATCCGTTGAAAGGAGCAGGAAGCTCTTGTTATCCATGGTGTTCTGGTACACATCCAGAGATTTGACAAAAGAGTAAAAATCCGGGTCTTTTTCATAGGCTTGGGCATAGATCAGGGTGGATTCTGCATCCGCTTTTCCCGAAATCTCCTGCGCGGTTTTGTAAGCCTCTGAGGTGATTTTCTTGAGCTCCTTGTCCCGGTTACCTTCTATAATGCGCGCTTCCCCTTCACCTTCCGACCGGAATTTCTCGGCGATTTGCTTACGTTCCGCGATCATTCGCGCGTACACGGATTTTTGAACCTGTTCCACGTAATTCAATCTCTTGATTTGAACATCCACCAGTTCGATGCCGAAACCCTCCAGCTTGGGTTGGGCCTGGGCCATGATGCCTTTGGTGATTTTACCCCTTCCCGTTGTGACGTCACCCAAAGTTCGTTCTTCTTCCTTGGCTTGGCTTAAGCCGACTTCAAAAGTGTCCAGTTCACGGTCGGAATTCCTGACAGTTTCGATTAGGGGATAAGAGGTAATGAAATTCCTGACCGCCGGATCAATGATATCGTCCAACCGCGCCTGGGCGCCCATGACATTGTTGACCGTTTCAAAAAACTTCAGCGGGTCCACGATTTTCCAGCGGGCAAAGGTATCCACATAGATAAACGTTTTGTCCAGAGTGGGTACCTGCCCTGGGTCACCGTCCCATTCCAGCAGGTTTTTGGGGAAAAAGTTGGCCTGCTGAATGATCGGAATTTTGAAATAAAGACCGGGAGCCGTTTTCGGTTTTCCAATGGATTTACCGAACTGGGTAATGACGACCTGCTCGGTTTCATCAATGACATAAGCACCTGTGAAGATGATAATGGCGATGATGATGATGGGTATGATGAGTGCCTTTATTTTCATTTCTTCACTCCTTCCGATGTTCCAAGGTTCAGCAACGGGAGAAAATTTTTCTGTTCGGCATCAACAAAAAACTTTTTTTCCAGCTTGGGCATGATGCTCTGCATGGCCTCCAGGTATAGACGCCGGCGAGTTACATCTTCCGATTTGGTGTAGGCCTCGTAAAGGTCGATAAAGCGTGCTGCGTCACCTTTTGCACGGTTTACACGATCCAATGCGTAACCTTCCGCGGCTTTGATGGTTTTCTCTGCATTTCCTTTGGCTGCCGGGATTACCTTGTTGTAGGCTTCCTTTGCCTGGTAGATCATACGCTCCTTTTCCTGGATGGCCTGATTCACTTCGTTGAATGAAGGTTGGACCGGCTCTGGCACATTGGTTTTTTTCATCTCAACATTGACCACTTTAATCCCGGTCTCCGCTTCATCGAGGTATTTTTGTAGCAGAATTTTGGCTTTTCCTGCGAGTTCTTCCCGCTTGGAGATCACTTCGTTGATGGAACTGTCACCCACTACCAGGCGCATACTGGCTTCGGCAAGATCCCTGAAGGTCTTCCTTACATGATTGACCTTGAAAAGATAATTGAATGGCTCATTGATGCGATATTGCACAATCCAGGGGACCACCGCAACATTCAGGTCGCCGGTAAGCATCAGGGATTCATTTTGATAGGCACTTGATGAAGCGTAGCGTGTTTTGATGCCGGCCTCAAGAGTTCTGAAACCGAATTCTTCCTTGAAAACATACCGAACCTTTACCTTTGTCACTTGTTCAATACCGCGTGGCAGCTTAAAACTGAGCCCTGGTTGAGCTGTTCTTACGTACTTTCCAAACCGTTGCACCACACCCACTTCATCCACGGCCACGGTATAAAAACAGCTGGAACCCAGAAAAAGGGCCACGACAATGACAATGACAATCCACGAACCGCCGGGAAATTTTTTCCGGGCACCGCGAATTTTTTCGAATATCTCATCCATTCTTGGCGGACCAGCGGGTTGACCTCCGCCCGTTTGCTTATTTTTCTTTTCCTGCAGTTTATCCCAGTCCCAGGCCATTTAGCATCTCCTTACTCCTTAATTGTAAATCAGAACCGGCAGATATATCAGGTGTTGACAGCCACTTCTGTACTAAAAAAATTATTACAAAAAAATTGATTTCGGTTGAAATGTGTAAACTTTACATAGGATAATGATAAAGTGGCTTCAGGTCAAGAAATATTGGACGTTTGTTTGAACATCTTGACTTCTTTAAGTGGGTTCATTAGTGTCGCAGTGATGTTTTCAGGTACCGGTTATTGATGGGTTTATTAGTGAAAATGAACACACGGGCCGCATTCGCTTTCATTTTTTTGGTGCTGGTTCTTCTTGGCTCCGGTTTTATGGAAGAGGCTTGCTGCGGCGATCCCTTTGATTCAATAATTTCAGAAAATGCCAGGAAAGGAAACGTCACGCGAGACGAATCTGAAACCAATGTAGGGGCTTGGCTGGCCGCGTTTTTTAAAAAGCACATTTCAGCGGTGGATGGGGATCGTTGTCCCAGTGAACCTACCTGCTCCAGTTACAGTGTCCAGGCGTTTAAAAAACACGGGCTGGTGATGGGATGGCTGATGACCGTTGACCGGTTGATCCATGAGGCGGATGAATGGAATTTTTCACCGGTGAAAAATCGTGGTGGGAAGGAGAAGATCATTGATCCGGTGGAGAATAATGACTACTGGTGGTCCGAAAATGAATCTCAGGCGGCAATTCATTAGGAGCACCTGTTGTCTGCTGCTGCTGACGGGCCTTATCCTGCTGGTGCCCTGCTCGGGATACGCGGAACAGGTGGTCATTGATGCCAATGGGCAGTTTGATTTCGCTCACAGCCTGATGGACAAAGGCGATTACAGCCGGGCCATCAGCGAATTTGAACGGTTTATCTATTTTTTCCCCACTGACAGACGGGTGCCCCAGGCCCGGCAACTCATCGGACTGTGTTATCTGGATGATGGCAAGTTCGGGGAGGCGAGAAAGGTCTTTGCAACATCCTATCGCGCCGATCCGGAAAGCCCGTTGGCAAAGAGATCCCTTTTCCTGACCGGGGAGTCCTACTATAGAGAAGGTGTGTATGATAAGGCGGAGGGCTTTTTTAGTGAGGTGCTGAAACGGGATCCCACTTTTTCTTTGAGAAACGAGGCTTTTTACCGGCTGGCCTGGACGAGAATGCAGGAAAACCGCTGGCGGGAAGCCTCCGAAGATTTCAAGCGGGTGGAACCGGGGAGCCTTTTTTATGAAAAGGCCGACAGGCTGTCAATGGAAAGCCTGAAAGGTGAAGACCTTCCCTACAAAGACCCGACCACCGCCGGATTCATGGCGGCGGTTTTGCCCGGACTCGGCCATGCCTATGTGTCCCGCTACAAGGATGCCGTAATCGCTTTTCTTCTAAACGGCGTGTTCATCTGGGCCACCATAGAATCGTTTAACAGGGATAACAATGTGCTGGGGGGAATTTTGGCCTTTTTCGAAGTGGGGTGGTATTCCGGAAACATCTACAGTGCCGTAAACGTAACCCACAAGTGGAACCGGAAGGTTCGGAACGATTTCAGAAAAGGGCTTTTCGACAGTGTTGACCTTCGGCTGATCAGTTCTGAAAACCGGCCCGCCGGTGTCATGGTGAGTTTTAGATTTTAAGAGATAATCCGGTAGAAGGCCGATACTAAACCGTATAAATCATGAGGCCTGAGCAAAAGGCATTTTCTGCGGGGGATAGGGATGTTGAAAGTTTTTGGCATGAAGCGTGTTTCTTTTTGTGTCATTTTTTTGTGCTGTCTTTTTATTCCCGTTTTAAAACCCGCACGTGCGACGGAAACCGATGATTGCTTGAAAACCATTAGTGGTCAGATCGCACGTAGCATTCAACTGACGCTTGAGCACGTCGCCCAAAGCATTAAGTCACTGGGGGATGCGTATGTTCGTGCCTATCGGGAAACCAGGCCCATGAATGATCAAGAGAAGGCGCTGTGGATGAAAAGTGCTATCGAGGAAGGCAAGACCGTCCGTTTTCAACCGTTTCGTGTCGGCCCCGAGCCCGGCTTTCAGGCCTCGGTTCCAGCTTATTATTTTTACAACGGTCGAAATGTCTCATTGGAAGTAACCAGGCAGTTGAAAACGTTTGTTCTTATGGGGCCGCTTTTTAGAACGGCTTACGAAACATTCGATTATTCCTGGGTATATTTGACCACGGTGGATGAGGCGTTTATGATCTATCCGTATCTCCCTTTGAAAGAAGCCGTCAACAATCTGCCTCCCACAGAGCAGGTTTATTACAAAGTGGCTGATTTTTCGGGCAGGAATTTTGGCTGGGAACAGCCGTATCTGGATCTCGTTGGTGCGGGAATGATGGTAACGGTTTCGTATCCCATTTACAGGGGTGAGAATCTGCTGGGTGTCGTCTCCAAGGATATTACCCTCTCCCAGCTCTCACGCAGGTTGCTGAAACCGGTTGCAGGCCGATCGGGAAATTTGATCAGTCTCATCATGAACAAAGACGGCTTGGCCATTGGGGCCAACAGGACTTCTGCGGTTAAGGAGATCGACAGCGTCAATGCCCGCGCCGGTGCGGCGGTCTTCCATTACAGGAATTCAGAAAGTCGTAATGCTCTCAAAAACCAAAAAGCAATCTGTTCCAGCAACGCGCTGTTCAATGCTGTTGGAGAGGATGCGGTGGTTTCCGCGGCCAAGGAGGCGAATAAAGGATTATGGCAATTGAACGTGAAAGTGGGAGAGCGGATCTATAAGGCCGCTGCTGCAAAAGTTCCCGCAACCGGTTGGCTCCTGGTGACCGTTGATGTCGGCCGATGATCCCCCACCTGAAGTGATGAATCATCGGTTGCCGGATAAGGCGGATTCAAAAACTTCCGACACCCCAAGAAGATTCCTTTCCCGGTCTTCTGCGAGGGGGTCCGTAAACACCCATGCTCGTTTCATTGTGATTTAAACGTGGAGGTGCGCTTTGGAAATTGGCAAACACTGGGAAATGATTCAAAAGGTTTTCCGGCAATCCCTCAATAGTTCCTTGCATTACGCATTAGCGAGCGTAAATGACGATTGCTCTCCGCATTTAACCCCGATCGGTGCACTCTTTTTACGCGAAGACAAGACAGGTTTTTATTTTGATGTATTCTCCGTCAACATGTCAAAAAATCTCGATAAAAACCAACGGGTATGTGTGCTTGCCGTAAACAGCCACAGATCCTATTGGCGAGAATGCTTTATTACTGGAAGGTGTGAGATCCCTCCTTCAGTAAGGCTCTTGGGATCCGTAGGGGCGAGACGGAAAGCAACTGCGGAAGAGACGGCAATGTGGGAAAACCATGTGGCATTCGCCCGCGGGATGAAAGGATATGAACTGTTGTGGGGAAATATGCGATTCGTCAGAGACATCTATTTTGATTTTTTTGAGCCTGTCAATATGGGAGAAATGACAGAAGGGCTCTGGTGAACCAGACATCGGACAAACCTTAATCTTGGGCTGTAATGCTTTTTTGATCGTTATCAGGGTAAACCCTCTTGAACAAAAGATACTCCGCGTTTTGTGTGCCCACGCAGACTCTGATGCCCATGTCTTTGCATACCTTGATTAGAATATTTAACCGGGTGAGAGTGTTTCTGTTCGGTTTTTTTTGGGTAAGGGAGAATTCTGCGCCGGGAGTAATCATGAGAGGGTACAGGTTGATGATGTCTATTTGTTCTCCATGGTCTAAAATAAACCGAACGGTTTTGTTGAAGTCTTCTTCCGTTTCATCGGGAGCGCCGACAAATAAAGATGGGGCCGGCATGATACCCTGATCATGGAGGTCCCTGATAAAACGAGACATCTGGATTGAATCAATCCCCTTGTTAATTTTTCTGAGGACCTGATCGCTTCCTGATTCCATTCCGAAGTATATGAATCTGCATCCTGATTTTTTTAGGGCTTTAATCTCTTGGATCGTCAGATTGGCTCTGGCCATTGCAACCCATGGTTTTTTGAACTTTTCAAACTGGGTGCTGAACTCAATCAAATTACCGCCATTAATCGAATTGTCCCTGCAAACCAGCATGTTAGGGTTATATCGGTCAATCAATTCTTCGAGTTCTTGAATCACACACTTGACGGACCTTTCCAGATATCCGGAATTCCATCCCTTCGCCAATGAACAAAATCTGCATTTTCCCCAAACGCACCCGTGCTTCAATTTGAAAGGAAGAATGTCAAAAACATATTTTTCCCGGTTTACATACAAAGGCGTTGGCAAGGCATCGTAGTCAACAGGTTGGTTGCCGTGATTCGGGTTGAAGAGATCGTTCAAATGGCGAATCTGTATGTGTTGTTTTATTAATTCTTTTTCATCTGTCCATGATCCCAGGGAATTACCAAAAAAAAATATCTCACTATTTTTTGATTCCGCCTTTATCTGTTTCGAAATATTTGAAATATCTTTGGTAAGGATGGTAACGAACCAGGATGGGGTGGTGATAAAGATTTTTTCATAATTTTTCCAGGATATCTGCTTAAATTCGCTCTCTAAACTACCAACCAATTCATAATAAAGAGGAAGAACGTCAAAGCTATCCATAATGACTTTTTTGCTTTCCATGATGGAAAGCGTTTCACTTAGTTTGTCTCTGTTCTTGAAATAGATATGGGCGTTTAAATCGATGATATCCAGTTCAAATTTTTTGCCCAAAATTGCAGCGCCATACCCGAGATAAGCGCTTGGGTGTAATGGTAAATGACTGAGAAATGGTGTTATTAATGCCGCTTTCATAGGGAACCGTAACCGGCGACTTCATGTTTTTAAAAGGCTCTTTTGTATAGCATAGGGGTTCACCCAGTGAAAGGAAAATTGGTGAGGCATAAATTCGGACGACATTCGATCCCGTGTAACAAGGTAATTTCACTTGACAATATACCTTGGCATGGGAGAACTTTAAACCCGTAACCTTTGGCAACGAAAGCCAAATCGCTGAAATTGAGAGTGCATTTTGAAACGAAACCGGAAAATTATGAATTCTTGTTTTGATTGCATGGTGCGGGAGATTCAGGCATGGGAAAGATAGTATCGATCCATGGTTCGGAAAGCAAAAACCTCAGCGATGAGCCGGAGGTCAAGGTTGATTACGAAAATAACCGCGAACGGATTGTTATAACTTACAATTTTCCGGGATATGCTGTTTCCGATGTGAAACGAAAAGAAAATAATAAGTGGCAGTCATTTAAAGAGATCGGGATGTCGGGAGCAGGCTCTTATTCAATTGACGCGGATCCTCTTCTGCCATGTTTTGGGCGATTTGTACAAATTCCGTCCGGTTACAGTGCCGTCAAAGTTCAGTATAGACGATTTAATCCCGTGCCGGACAAAAGATGCACCATCCCATGGGCCGGCAAGATCGTTTGGGATGAAGATGCCGTCAGATTTGTTAAAAAAGTGCATGAAGTTGATAAATTTTTCCCCAAAAAGGTGATTGAGCATAGTGGGCCGTATTACATGGATGGGCAAAAGGTTCTCCTGGTTCACGTGAGGCCATTGCAATACAACCCGAGGAAAAGACTGCTAAGGACATATGGCAAGATCAAGGTTTATATAAGATTATCAAGAATGGAGGATTCAGCAAGAGAAGAAAGGGATAAATCATGGGAATTGGCGTTGACACATTCCTTTAATCATCTTGGAGGATTCTCTAATTTTATCCTCAATCCGTGTCAGGAATTTTTCCAGGAGATAACGCATAATCGAAATCCCATGGCAAGAATTCCTGATGAGCGAGGGACGACGGAATTTCTCATAATTCATGGGAAGGATCTCAAGAGACCCGCGGAAATTTTAAAAATATGGAAGGAGAAGCGCGGCATCGGGACAAAGATTGTCCCTATAAAAGCGGTGGGTAACGACCGTGAAAAAATAAAAAAATATATCCGGCATGAAAGATTAATACGGTCACCACACCTGCGTTATGTGTTGCTCTTGGGCGGTGTGGCGGAAATTACGGTGTCACAGGAAGCAGGCAAACATGCAGAAATAACGGACCACTATTTCTATACGCATAGAGATCCAGACAATTCGGAATGCCTTATGCCATGGGTTTCCGGAGGCAGGATCCCTGTAGAGAATGAAGAAGAGGGGTTGTCCGTTGTGAACCAAATCATTCGCTACGAAAAAGAACCGTCATCTGACCCCGAATATTATAAGCGGATAACGCTGGCATGCTGTTTTGAGGCGAGTAAAGATCAAGAAGGAGGATACCGGGATGGAAGGGCCAGGACGGACTCCTTGAAGACCATGGAAGACATTAGAAAGCATATGCTGTCGGAAGGGTTTGAGGTAAATTCTGTGTACTTTTCGAAAGTCAAAATGAATAACCCCCTGCTCTACAGGGATGGCACACCGGTGCCCCGGGAGACAATGAATCAAATTATAACAGATCAGAACACTGCAGCGAAATTATTAATCGGCTATGTCAATGAAGGTCAGTTAATCGTTTGCCACAGGGGACACGGATGGTGGGATGGGTGGCGTGAACCAAGGTTCAAAACAAAAGAACTCAAATCAATTTCCGGCGATCAGCAGTGCATCCTCTTCAGTATCAATTGCTTGACGGGAAGTTTCCATGAAACTTCAAAGGACATTTTTTCCCAGAAAATGCTTGCTTTGAACGGGGGTGCCCCGACCCTCATTGCAGCCAATTTTATTACCTCCACATGGCACAATGACAATTTGGCAAGAGCACTTTTTGATGCTGTTTGGCCCGGCATTATTCCTGTTTTTCCTAAAAAAAATAAAAGGTACGCCCTTAAAAATTGTAGGATGGGTGATCTCTTGAATTACGCGAAGGCCTTCCTTTTGCTGCAGCACGGTGCTAATGCTGAAACAAAAGAACAACTTGAGTTATATCATGTTATAGGGGATCCCACCTTGGAGATATGGGGGGCTGAACCTTCTCTGCAAAGCTTGGGTGTCAGCATGGTCGAGAACACGCTTCACATAACAATGGACACATGCCCAAGGTCTGCGATTCTTACGGTTTGGCAGGGTGACGAACTTTTAAAAAGGATAAAGCCTTTGAATTCACGGGTAAGGGTGGCACTGAGGGATCTCGGCGGAGAACCACCCTATACCATCTGCCTTTCAGCGCCAGGTTGTCGTTTCACCGAGGCAACAGCATGGCGCTGACAAAGACGTACCTTTTCATGCCCTGGCAGACTGACGAAGTCAGGGACAAAAACTTCAGTCCGGCGCATCAAGTTGTTTTAAATCCGAAACTAATAATCCCGGTTATGAACTTCAAAAAAGGAATCCGTAGCCATATGGAGATTCCTGATCTTGCGGAGGTCCTTCTTGGTTACACAAAAACCTTTCCTGTCAAGATAAGCTGCGAGTTCTTCGTCTTCGTAGGTTTCTTGTGAGACAATATCATAAAACCCACTTATTAAATTTTTCCCGTCTTCCGATACGGAGCCAGATGAGTCATTCGAGGCTTCCAAGATGAATTTCTTAAATTCCTTTTTTGCCATTTCCATGACGACCTCCTTTTTTTACTCGTCTGTAAAAAGGGTTATTGAATAATTCTGTATCAGAGTTTTTAAACAAAAACAATCATAAAAATGGGAAAAGATATAAGCTCAAATCATAATTCTAATAACTAAAATATAGAAGCGGAAATTTTTATCCATATTTCTTAAATGACACAAGATCGATGTTAGACGCATGATAATGCCTTATCCAATACTCTCTTGCAAAAGGGTATGGCAGGATGCATGTCCCTGTACCATTCCGAAGGGCCAAGCATTCCGTTTTCTTTACACAATTCGGCATGCGCACATGAAGGACATAACGTTTTATCCCTTCCGACAGCCATTCGGTACGCTTGGGAAGAGAGCACTTTTTCAATCATTCCTGGCTTGTAGGTGCCGAAGCGATGAGGAGCGGAATGGGCAAGAGCGATATTTCCGTCCGCTGTGACGATCAGATGACCGGGACGGCACAGCGGCAGAACGGGCGGTATCAAGGGTATCCCAAAGATTCTTGAAACGACAACAGCCAATGGATTATTCAAGACTTCGGTCTTGTGGCCATAGGTGTTTAAACGAAGTACCATCCGTACAAGTTCCAGAAAGTCCTTTGGGTCAAGAAGTTCATCGGCCAAATCAAAAACGTCATCCTTCACCCTTATCAACTGTATAAGAGAGAAATGTTTTATTTTAGGTAACTTCTCATACAAATCATCTATAAAACGGGGTAATGCCGCAAGCAGGCTCTGGGTGACAGTTGTGAAAATGCAAAGATCCATACCGGCCTCAAGTGCTTTTCTAATGCCGCGTTCAGTCTGCCTGTATGAACCATGCCCACGCACTTTGTCGTGTAGCGGTTGAGGGCCCTCGAGGCTCACCGAAATCGAAAAACCGTCATGGCCCGACAATCGACGAATGAAATCCTTGGAAAGCAACGTACCGTTGCTATTCATAAAGACGCTTTTGTATCCCATGCAAAAGGCATCGTCTATGGCCTCATGCAACCCTTTCCATAGCAGCGGTTCACCACCTGTGATGTGAAGATGACGGTAGCCTAACTGATACCCCTCGAACATGATCTCATTGAAAAGATTAATAGACAGGTCTGATGGTTTAGAAACAGCTGCGCGAACAAAACAATGGGAGCAGGCACTGTTGCACCGGTTTGTGACCTCAATACTGAGACTTTCCTCATATTTTCTGTGGAAATATTCTTCTCTGATGTTTTGACTCATGCAAAAAATTTTGACCACTAAAAGGTCTCGAAAGAGAGCGTAACTCTTTTGCCAGGCCGCCCATACGATGGTTTTCAAAAATAGCGGCGGCTGATTTGAGTTCCATGGAAATTCTTTGTTGTATCTTTTCCATAACACTTTGTTGCTTTATGCAATTCAAAATAGCATCACAATGACAGCTATCATGATTTGATCCGGTTGTTGCATTTTTGTTCCACAATTTCTTTATATTTTCAGGGAGACAAATATATACGCTGGAAGGCATGCTATTTTTCATATCCATTTTGATATCCATTATATCATCGAGCAGTTTCCAGGCGATGCCAAAGGACCCATAGGCCATCTGAATCGCTTCAGTGAAGTTTTGATCATTGGTGATCCTTTTCGTCATGAGCACAGGAACTATCAACCATGTCGCCATCTCTTTTCTGAAACGGCTGCAGAAATTGTCCAGAGATTCAATTTCTTCCGGGTCACAGATGGCAGAATAATAGTCATTGATGAATCCGCGTACGATTTCGTGCCCTCCACCAACACCATCAGCCAACTCTTCGAAGGCATTCATCATTATCATCCAGGATTGACTTCTCAGCAAAAGAGTAAGGTGAGTAGCGGGTATCTCTTTGTCGTTCATATGATCGTCCAGCGAATGAAGCTTCAGGGCCATGGCATGAGCGGTTCTCGAATTTTTGATGTCTTCTTTCGTTAGTTTTCCGTTTTCGCTATCAGAGCGGATAAGCCAGTAAATGATCGACCAGCTTGGAACATAGTAATTCTTGAAAAAGTTACGACCAGTTGTCAGGCCTGCGTATTTCTTAAAAAAAAATAATGCATCCAGTTGAATTGATTCGGGCAGGGAATCGCAAAGCGAAATAATTTCATGATTGAATCCTTTGTAGAATTCGTTTTCATCGCCTGAGAGATCAACGGGGCCAAAATCAATATGGGAACAGCATGAAAAGAAATCACCTATCTTATTTTCCATGTGTCATCAGCCCGTTTATCATAAAACCATTTTTCGGTTAACCCCTGTCTGACCGATTCAACTGGTCCAAATCCCATTGAAGGTTCATCTCCTCAAACAATTCTTTTGCCTTTTCAAGGTATTCTTCTGCTTTAAAACCGCCGAACCTCTTGTATTTACTATCCGGTCCAAACATACGTTCGCCCATCTCAAAGTAAGTCCTTGAAAGCTCAATGCGCGCTTCAAGATGCTCGCCTTCCCGAATAGCTCTTTGCCACCACCTGAGCGCTTTTCTCTGCCTGCTCATTAGCCAACAGTATACACCCGTTAATCTATAGGAATCGACGCGATATTGGGCCACTTTCTTTGTTAATTTTAGAAACACCTTGAGTGATTTATTGGTTTTCTTTTGATATAGAGAGGTTTCTTTTTTTCTGCCCTTTGACAGACATTCTCTTAATTGAAACAAATTATATTCACATTGTCCTCTGTAAAAATCAACCAACTGCCAGGGGGTTGTGCCAATTTCCTTTCTAACTTTATCTGCAAGATCCAACGATATTTTAGCGTTGTCAACTTCTCCCATAAGGACATTTATGTAGGCCTTACGAGAATACATTTCAATTTGACTGCTATCCAGGCACTTTCTTTGGCCGAATTCTGTGGCCTTTTCAACTTCAGCCATGGCTTCACGGAGTCTGCGGCACTCCAATAGCATGCTGGTGTTCAAGAGATATTTGAGCAACATGGAAAGATCATTCTCGTATGTTTCATGGAATTGATTCAATTTTTGTGTGATACGTTCAGTGAATTCAAATTTGCCTTGAAACAGTTTTGGAAGAGCGTGCCAGAAACAATGTTGGGAAGCCCAATATAGATCACCAATGCTCAGATTCTTGTTCATCAGGTCTTCGTCACATTCCTTTATTTGGTTCCAATTCCCCTTCAAGTAATGATGAAGCGTTTCCGAAAAATCGTAAACCGTGAATGACTTCATATCATTCCTATCGACTTTATTCTTCGCAAACTCAATTACCTTTCTGCTCAATCCAAAGGAGATACCCGTGAAAGAAAAAAAAGTGCTGGCACCCACAAATAAACCGATTCCCAATTCAAATTTTGATAACTCAAATTTGGTGACTCTTTTATAAAAATGAAATGATTCGACGAAAAATCTTTTAGGATTTACTATGGCAAGGGCTTTTAGCTTCTTAAAAAAGAGATCCACGGATTCATTATCGCTTTGTGTTGGCGTCTGTTTGAACTTAAGAAATGGCAGGTAGAGACTTATCAGAAAGTGAAAAAATCCCAATAAAAATTGATATGTTTCCGATATATAATGTCTTGGCAATTTCCCCCAATAGTAATTAAGCGCTCTATCAAAGTATTCTATGGCGTCAACATATTGTCCCCTGTTATAGAATGCAAGAGCGATGTTTTTCTCAATCATCGCGATTTTTCCCGGGTCAGCGTGCTCGCCATGACGATCCCTATAGAGTTTCAACGCCTCCTGCAAATAACTCAACGCTTCGCTTGAAGCAGACACCTTCATGGCCTCTTCTCCAGCTTTGGTCATATATTTCTCGGCGTTACCCAGGTCTTCTCCCTTGCTGTAATGATAGGCCAGCATTCCATAGAATTCGTGAATGCGTCTCTGGAACACTTTTTCTATGGCCTGAGCCACCTTTCGATGGAGGACCTTGCGTTGTTGGATAAGAGTGGATTCGTAGGCGGCTTCTTGGGCTAAAGCATGCTTGAACATGTGTTCCAGTTCTTCCATTCGAATGTGATTACGGATGAACTGAGCGTCCTTTAGATATGCCAGCCGGTCATCAACACCATTAATTGAGTCTGCCACTTCTTTCAGGATTCGATCGAAAAAGCTTCTGCCGATGACTGATGCAACTTTAATGAGGTCTCGCGTTTGGGTTTCCAGACGGTCTATTCTGGCCATGAGAACATCGTTGATGGTTGTTGGAATCATTACGTTATTAATCTTTTGGGTGACTTCAAAGGCGCCATCTTTTCTTACGATTGCGCCTTCATCGATAAACGAGCGCACAATTTCCTCAATAAAGAATGGATTACCACCAGACCTGTCCAGGATTTTCTGTTTTATTTTGCTTTGAAATCCCTTGATCTTCAGTATGTTATTGATTAAAACCTCTCCCATTTGTTTGTCGAGGGGTCTGATATAAATCTCAGTGAAATCCACCCCGGGGAGCCATTCGGGAAACGCCTCAAGTTTCCTGTCATCACCCTGCCAATATCCGGGACGGAAAACGTTTATGAATAAAACCCTGTGATTTTGTGCGACGCGAAAAAGCGATTCAAGGAGTTCAAGGGATGTCGTGTCGGCCCATTGAAGGTCTTCCATGACAATCACTATGGGGTTGAACTCCGTAGCCTGGATCAGGAGGTCTCTGACGTTTTTCAAAATGAGTTTTTCAAGTGCCTCGCCTTCTATCCCCTCAACCCTTTGGAAATGTTTACCCGCAAGTCTCATCCCCATCATGATTGCTATAAAAGGAAACACCTCATTTTTTTTATCTCCGCATGCCCTGTGGATGGCAGCTTCCAGTTTACTTGAGGCTGCCGCCTGCGCATCCTCCTCCTTTATTTTGGCCCATTGTTTGAAAAGATTGATGATGGGATGGAAGCTCAGGTTCTTCCCGATGGATATCGAGCGGCCTTCCAGAAAAGTCACCCTGTTGACAACATCTCGCTGTCTCAATTCCGCAATCAGCCTTGATTTCCCCACTCCGGGTTCTCCAAGAACATTGACCACCGAGCCTTGGCCATCGACGGCTTTAAGTACGTGGAGTTCCAGCTTTGCGAGCTCATGATCCCGACCAATCATTTCCGAGGAGACCTGCATCTTCCGAATTCCAAAATCATTTGCTGTCTTTTTGGAAAGAACTTTGTAGAGCAGGATGGTCTCGGATTTGCCTTTTACCTTAACGGGCTTTAAAATTTCGAAAGTAAATTGACCCTTGGATGCTTTGTAGGTTTCCTCTCCAACCAGAATGTCTCCGGCATCGGCCAAATCGCTCAGTCTGGAAGCCACATTAATGGCTTCGCCTGTAACACCATGTGTTCCTTTTTCAGGGTTCACATCCGCCGTAACCGCCAGTCCGGTATTAATCCCACTATGCATGGATAGGACCCTGGCGACCTTGGTTTTATAGCGAGCGTTTAATGATTCGACGAAATGGTGAATCTCCCAGGCGGCTTGTATCGCTCTTATGGGATCGTCCTCGTGTGATCTGGGCACACCGAAGAGAGCCAGAAAGCCATCGCCGGCAAACCTTTCTATGAAACCGTCGAATTTTCTTATGATTGCCCTGGTTCCATCAAAAATATGGCTTGTGATTTCTTTGACGATCTCAGGGTCGTGCTTCTCCGTCATCGCGGTGTATCCACTGAGATCTGAGAAAAGAGCAGTGACCCGCTTTCGTTCAGGTTTTCGGATTGATAGGGTCTTCCCTGTTATTGACGATGCAGCAAGCTTGTTTCCGCATTCCTGACAGAACTTTGCATTTTCATGATTTTGATGCTGACATCTTGGGCATTTTATCATCATAATCCTTCCAAAATGAAAAAATTCATTTCAAAGCTAAATCCGATGGACATCGGAACGATCCTCAAAAAGTACCCCATACTCTTTTTCTAAGTCAATTTTGATCCCATTTCAATATGTTTTATGCACGCCACAAATTTCCATATGGCAGCAAATAGTTGTGTTAACCGATGGAACTGATCACATCTCGATAAAACTCGATATCACCTGGGAATAGGTCCATGCCAAAAATGTGGATGAGCCGCAACTGAAAATTCTTGATCCGTGCCATCGGGTTCTGTTATCTTGGTATCGGCAATTTAGGTCGAGGCCAGACAGGTTCTTTTAAAAGCCCTTAAGCCGGTAAGGATTGTTTGTGTCATGCAAAAAGTATTGGCGGTAGATAATGATCTGTTTTTCCTGGATTTCATCAGGGATCTTCTGGCGGAAGCCGGTTATGCTGTTGAAACTGCGGAAGACGGCCTTTCCGCCTTGCATGTCCTGGAAAGTTTCACGCCCGATATCATGCTCGTAGATCTCATCATGCCGAATATTGATGGCAAAAGGCTTTGCAAGATTTTAAGAAGGATGGAACATCTCAATCATACCCGTATCATCATTCTTTCAGCGGCCGCAAAAGAAGAATCGATCGATGCCGTTGCGCTGGGGGTCGAAAAAATCATTGCAAAAGGCCCTCTTCAGGTTATGGGCGAAAATATTCTAACGGTGTTGAAACAGGAAGCGGAACCGACCGCTTTTTCTACAGCAGTGGAGGTATTGACTGCCGACAATATTCGAGAGCGGGGCATCACGAGGGAACTACTTTCCACCAAAAAACATTTTGAGCTGATATTGGAACGTATGACTGAAGGAGTATTGGAAATTACTGCTGGCGGAAAAATCGTTTATGCCAACCGGGTGGCCTGCCTGTTAACCGGGTTGCCGGAGGAAAAACTCCTGGGGCTGGATTTTCTTCAATTGTTTTCTCTGAAAGACCGCCTTTGGGTAGAGAAAAAAATGACAGAAATTCGCCGGGAAGAAGATGGGTCCATGGGAGAGGAAATTTTGGTCCTGACAAAATACCTGGTGATAATGGATTTGCTGGGAATAAAGGGAGATGAGGGAAAACGTATTGTTATTTTAAATGATGTGACCGAGCGAAAAAAGTTGGAGGAATCCATCATACGATCCGAGCGGCTGGCTGCAACCGGGCAACTGGCTGCTTCTATTGCTCATCAAATTAACTCTCCCCTTCAAGGGATTACAGCTCTTTTAAGTGTTATGAAAGAATGCGGGGCCGATGATTCCGATTTTTCGGGAAATATACGTCTATTGGAAGGCGCTTTCGAGAGCATCAGAGAGACAGTCCGGAAACTTCTGGATTTAAACCGGCCCGGCCAGGCGGAAAAGCAATTGGTCAACATCCATGAAATTATAAGGGACACCGTGAGTCTGGTAGGGACACATCTTCGCCAAGCAGACATTAAAGCCCGTTTGAATTTTCACAAAGAATCGATTTATTTGAATGCCTCGCCTCAAGAATTGGCGCACGTTTTCCTGAATCTGATCAATAACGCCGTTGAGGCGATTTCTGCGGAGAAAGACAGAGCCATGGGCAAGTGCGGCGGAGAGATAACGATTGGAACGAAACAGGACAAAGATCTTCTTGTAATTGAAATATCAGATTCAGGGCCTGGGATTTCCGAGGATAATTTGAACCGCATATTCGATGCTTTTTATACAAAGAAAGGCAATTTGGGAATGGGGATCGGTCTCGCTGTTTGCAAGTCAGTCATAGAGAAACATGGTGGCGCCATTGAAGCCATCAAAAAGGCTGATTGCGGCGCTACCTTCAGGATCTCCCTCCCTCTGAAAAAATAAAAATTTTTTGGTCACATGAGAAGCGTTTTCAGGGATTCAGTTGATGCCTTGCGAACAGGAGGGATCACAGTGAGAAAATACAACATTTTGCTTGTGGATGATGATTATTTCGTCCTCAACGGCATGGGCAAGTACCTATCCGGCAGAGGATATAACGTCACAACCGCTGATAGCGGCGAAAAGGCTTTGGAATTGTTGGAGAAAATGTTTTTTCACATGGTCATAACGGATCTGGCCATGGATGAGGTGGATGGAATCGGTGTATTGAAAAAAACCAAAGAATGCAACCCTGAAACAATGGTTATGATTCTAACGGGTTACGGAGATCTCAACTCAGCCATTGATGCCGTTCATCTGGATGCTGATGAATACATTTTGAAGCCATGCGCTCCTAGTAAAATGGGGGCAAAGGTGTCGCGATGTCTTGAAAAATACGAATCGGCACAGAAACTAAAAATAGATAATGTCAATCTTGAGAAACGACCTGTTCGCCCCTCTAAAAGGATTTATCGTTCGGATTGCATTGAGGATCTGAATGTCTCGGCCACCTGAAGAAGGTTGTTTTTCCAGTCTTCCGCCAAAGGATCTGCAAACATCACTTTCCCTCCAATGGCGCTGGCAATTGATTCAGCGCTTTTCTCTGAAAACTGGGGTTGGACAAAAATAACCTTGATGTTTTCCTGTTGGGCTTTTTGAATCAGTTCGAGGAGTTTTCGAGGGGATGGCTTTTTGCCTTCCAATTCGATGGGGATCTGCTCCAGCCCATAGGTTTTGGCGAAATAGCCCCAGGAAGGGTGGTAGACCATGAATTTGGCTTGATGGCCGGTTGTTTGTAAAATCCGTTTGATCTCACCATCCAAGACCTTCAGCTCATGGATAAATTTGCTGTAATTGGCGTCGTAAACGGTTCGGTTTTTCGGATCCGTATCTGTAAGAGCATCCAGAATATTCTTGGCCTGCAACATGACGAGGGGAGGGGAAAGCCATATATGGGGATCCTTTGTGTCGACGGTAGTTTCTTCAGGATCATGCAGGCTCTCATGATGTCTGTGTCCAGAAGCTTTCATGGGTATTTTGGTGATTCCCGATTGAGTTTCAACAATTCTCATGTGCGGGCTGGCTTCTGCAAATCTGGAAAGCCAGTTTTCTTCAAATGGCACGCCGATGGCGAAATAAATGCTGGCATTTGAGAGGTTGACCATTTGACTGGGTTTGGGTTCGTAGGTTGCCGGATTAGCCCCCGGGAGCACCATAACGGAAACCTTCACCCTGTCGCCGCCGATCTTCTGGATGAAATATTTCTGGGGCAAAATGCTGGCAGCCACATGGATCTTTTTTTCAGCATAAAGCATCGAGGGGGCTGAAAGTGAAACCCCAATGAAGCACAGGCAGATAGGCAGCAGCTGCGCCTTGAAAAAGTGGTTCATTTCTTACTCCTTAACGAATCAGTAAGAGAAAGCGCCGCCGATATTGCCTGAACGGCGGGTCGGCGGCGCTCGAAATAAATACTTTTGATAATACTCTTTAAGGGTCAAAAAACAGTTTTCTAAAAAGGGGCGTTTCAGCACTTACCCTTTCAAGGAGTATTTCCCGAATATTTTGTCGTAGTAGGCTTTTTCAGAAATCGTAAACCAGGGGCCCACCTGATTCTGGAAGGCTTCAAAAGCGGCGGCCACCTTCTTGCTCTGAGCATCCTTGGCCGCTTCTTCCGCGACAACTTCTTTTGAAAGTTTCCGAAGGGCATCCATGACGCTATCGGGAAATTCCAGGAGCTGTACCTTGTGTTTGGTGATCAATTCCACGAGTGCCGCACCGTTCTGGGCGTCAAACTGGGCAAGGCACCAGATTTCGTTGTCCATACAGGCCGCATCAAGAATCGCCTGAAGATCTTTGGGCAGAGATTCATACGCTTTCTTGTTGAAGAAATATTCCAGATAGGTTCCCGGTTCATGCCAGCCCGGATAGTAATAATATTTGGCGGCCTGATAGAAGCCCATTCGATTATCATGAAGGGGGCCGACCCATTCGGTGGCATCAATAACGCCTCGTTCAAGGCTGGTGAAGATTTCACCGCCGGGGGTCAGCACCACGGTGGCACCGGCTTTGGCCAGGACCTTCCCCCCGAGCCCAGGAATCCGCATTTTGAGGCCTTTGAAATCTTCAATACTGTTGATTTTTTTGTTGAACCATCCACCCATCTGGACACCGGTAGAACCACCTGGCCTGGGAATGAGGTTGAAAGGTGCATAGGTTTCTTCCCACAGCTTCAGACCGTCGCCACCATGGAACCATGCGGACATGCCCTGTGCGTTCATGCCGAAGGGAACGGCGGCAAACCATTGGGCGGCAGGGGTTTTCCCGGCCCAGTAGTAGCTGGCGCCACTGCCCATCTCGACGGTCCCGTTTGAAACCGCATCAAAAATGCCCAGCGGGGGAACGAGTTCGCCCCCGGCATACACATCTATGGTAAGGCGCCCGCCGGACAGCTCACCAACCAGTTTGGCCAGGCGTTCACATCCTGTCTGCAACACCGGTAGGCCCGATGGCCAGGTGGTGACCATCTTCCATTTGTATTTCTTCTGGGCCAGTACCGCCGGCGCCTTGACAGCGGTGGCGGCGACGGCGGCTGCAGCACCGATGCCTGCTTTTTTCAAAAAGTCGCGTCTTTCCATGAAAAACCTCCTCCTCTTGATGGGTTTACATTTGCGGTTGGAAGTTCAATTTGAAATTCCAAGCCTAGTTTGCAAAAACCACGCTGGGAAGCCAGGTGGCCAGCTGTGGGAAAAAGGCAACGATGGCCAGCCCGATCAGCTGAAATAACACAAAGGGAATAATACCACGATAAATATGCCCGGTGGAGATTTCAGGCGGTGTAACCGCCTTGAGGTAAAACAGGGAGAATCCGAATGGTGGCGTCATAAAGGACGTCTGCAGGTTGACCGCCAGGAGAATACAGAACCACACGGGGTCAAAACCGAATTCCAGCATGATGGGGGCCAGAACCGGTACATGGATAAACGTAATTTCAATGAAATCGAGGAAAAAACCAATGAAGAAGATGACGCCCATGACGATGGCCAGAACGCCATACTTACCATGGGTTTCAGCCAGGGAACCGAGGAAGCCCCGAACCAGATGATCTCCTCCCAGGCCCCTGAATACCAGACCGAAAGCGGCGGCACCACAAAGGATGATGAAGACCATGCAGGTCAGGTTGGTGGTTTGGAGCATCACCTGGCGCAACGTTTTGATGCTAAATTTTTTGCTGGCAATGGCAAGCAACGTAGCGCCCACGGCCCCAACGGCTGCAGCTTCTGTGGGAGAGGCGATTCCGGCGAAGATGGAACCCAGAACAGCCACCATGAGGAAAAGGGGTGGGAAGAGGGCTTTCCCTACTCGAGCGGCCAGTTCACCCCGTGTTATGGCATCCAGTTCGGCCTTAGGAATGGGAGGTGCAATGCCGGGTCTCAGGTTTGCCGCCAGCAGAATGTAGATGATATAGAGCGCGACCAGGAGGAGCCCGGGCAAGACCGCACCCATGAACAGGTCACCCACGGATACCCCCACAATGTCTCCGATAAGTACGAGAACGATGCTGGGGGGAATGATTTGTCCCAGGGTTCCGGATGCGGAAACCGTGCCGCATGCCATCTCTTTCTGGTAGTTGCGTCTCAGCATGGTGGGTATCGCCAGAAGGCCCATGGTGACCACGGTGGCGCCTACGATCCCTGTGGAAGCACCCAACAGTGCTCCTACCACCACCACGGAAATGGCCAGTCCCCCCTTGAGACGGCCGAAAAGGATGGCCATGGTGTCCAGCAGTTTTTCAGCCAGGCCCGAACGTTCCAGCATGACTCCCATGAACACAAAAAGAGGGACGGCAATGAGGGTGACGTTGGTCATACGACCATAAATGCGAAGGGGAAGCAGATCAAAAAAAGACCATCCGAAACCGATGAGGCCAAAGAAAAGTGCCGTTCCCAGCAGTGTGAAAGCAACGGGAAAACCGGCCATCAGCAGAACGGTCAGTGCCAGAAACATCCAAGCCGGCAAGTATTCCATTTAGGATGCTTCCTCCTTAGGTGTTTCCAGGCCGACCAATTGAAGTAAACTATGTAGGCCCAGGGAGAGCCCTTGCAGAGTGAGAAGAATGAATCCCACGGTGATGGTTCCCTTAACCAGGAATCGGTAAGGAATACCGCCCGGATCCGGAGAGCCTTCCATGATGGCCCAGGAATTGTGGGTAAATTTCCAGGAGGTGATGATGACCATGAGGCAACCGGGAAGCATGAAGCAGAAGACCCCTATAATATTAATCCAGGCGCGTCCTTTGGGGCCCAGGCGTTGATAGATGATATCCACACGGACATGACCGTCGTGAAGCAGCGTGTATCCAGCGCCCATGAGGAAAATAAATGCGAACAGTTGCCATTCCAATTCCTGGGTGAAAACGTAGCTGGAGTTGAGCAGATACCGCATGACCACGTCCACAAAGACGACTGCCACCAGTCCAGTGGTCACCCAGGCCACGCCTCGGCCCACCCGTTCATTGATCCAATCAATAACACGGCAAAATTTCATGATGACGTTCATCGCTTAATACCCCAGCAAATAAAGTGTTTCACAGCACAACAACGTGCCGGTCTTTCTATGGATTCAGATAACTATAGGAAAAAGCAACAAAGGGGTCAAGCGGTAAAATGGCATTGGGGGTAGTTGCTAACTTTGCCTGAGGGATTGATGAATTTTCGTGTGGTTATCGAGGAGCGAAAAAAGCTGTTCGTTGGGTATGTCTCTGGTGATATTTCCTAGAATTCCATATCCTTCGGCCTTTTCGTGTATTTCCGCGTCTGAAAGGTCTGTGATGGTAATAACCGATGACATGGGCGAGGCCATGACAAAGGTTCTCACAACTTTAATGGGGTCAAGTTTTTCCACACCAAGACCCACAAAGAGCAAGTCAAAAGAGGTGCCATTCAAGGCCTCGAGGGCTTCATCACGGGTTGAGAATCGAATCACCTTGAGGTTCCTGTTTAGAAATGCCTGCTCGATCTTATAGATGACAGTCGGATCGTTTTCGAACAGCAGCACTTTTGTTTCTGTTTCCTGGCTCACGATTTACCTCCCAAAGTTCAAAACAGTGAATAGCTATTGCCTGTTTTCAGTAAATTTCAATCTCTTTTTACGAAAAAACCTATTACAGCGAGTAAAAGAACGGCAAAACCAAATCCAAAATAAAGCCATGGAAAATAGGGTGAGTGTTTGGTCCCCTCTTCCAATATATATGTTCTGTCAAATACATAGGCCCAGTACAAGGCAAAACAATAATTTATCAGGAGCGCAGACTTTGCGCTCCCGAAAATAAGGGCTAGAGTGCTCAGTGTCAGCAGCAAAATGATTTGATAAAATGGCGCACAGAAATTGACGTTGGCAATGTAGTCAAGATTACCCGAAGTAATGAATTCCAGCATGCTGACCTCCTAAATCGCCCTTTTCAACATTTGTTATCGCCTTTTTGCAAGGCATCGGCCGCGGGATTGACGGCCTTTTTGAAATTAAACCGTCGGTTTCGCCAGAGGTACAGCACGATGCCTGTTGCCATGGCTGCATTCAGAGATTCAACCCCTTTTGCCATGGGGATGGAGACTTTGTCCGATCCTTTCAGAATTTCCGGAATGCCGGGTCCTTCCATGCCCGGAAGTAAACAGAAACTGTCGGGAAATTCAAATCGAGCCACATCTTTTCCTTCAGTAGACATGATGATCAAGAAGATTTCAAGTTTTTTTAGCTGCCTAAGCGCAGGACCCTGAAAAAAGGAGACTCTAAAAATGTTGCTTCCCGCCACCCGGAGGGATTTGGGATGGAAGGGGTGGGCCGCTTCTTTGAGCATCACGATTTGCTTCACGCCGAAGGCAGCTGACGTCCGGATTACCGCCCCAACATTGCTGGGATCCTGGAATGGAAGACAGAGGGTGCAGCCGGGATGGTAAAGGGTGTCGTCAAAAGGAGGAAAGGTTTCTGCACGGACGATCAGCAGCGGCTTTCCGGTTCCGAAAGTGTCCACCTGTTTGAAAAGATCAGGGGTCAGACGGTACCGGGGCAGGGCATCCGCTTGCGGAAAATCGGAATTCTCATGCCGGCTGGAACAAATAATGCCGGTGCAATGATCGGTAAATTCCTGCAGCACTTCTCGAATCTGTTTCGGACCGGAAAGAAGCGCCCTTCCGTGCTTCCGAATGTCACGGGGATGTTGAAGACGCAAAAAACCCTTGAAAGTCGTGTTGCCCGCACTTTTAATCTCAATGGTTTTCATGGTACGGCCACTGCTTCACAAAATGAAATTTCTACTTTATTTTCAGTGGGGTAAGCCATCTTTCAATTTCTTCAAAGGAAAGGTTTTCCCTGCCGTAAAAAAGGAGGAAAAGATCCCGAAACCTTCTGATCAGATTTCTGTCAACAAGGGCTTCTTCAGGTGAAAGGCTTTCTCTTGGATCGTAGAAGTTTTTTAACCTCTTAAACAGGACACACGCGTGTTTGCCGTGATCCGCTTTGTAGCTTTTGTGCTCTGACAAGGTTTCAAGGAGTGCCAGCAGGGACTTTCTGCTCGATGTCATCATTTTATAGTTGTAGTAAAATGCTTCTCTTTGAGAGAGGTGTTCTCTAGGCGCAAATCCCTCAATGACATTGATAAATGCATCAAAGGGATCTTTTGCTTTACCCCGTTTTGGAGGCTTTTTGACGGGAGAAAAGATGTTCCAGCTCATGGGTTATCAGCTCCCGGACTTCTTACCTTGCCCTTGATGAAATCCAAAATCTGGAAAAAGAAAAATCCGACACCTGCAACCAGAATAATGGTGGCGCCGGATGTGATGTCGAAAATGTATGAAAGCCAAAGGCCCAAAAAGGTGAAAAAGATACTCAGTATTGAGGAAAGCACCATCATATGGCCCAGGGAACGGGTATATTTTTCGGCGATAAAGGGGGGGATGGTCAGCAGCGCGATTACCAGAATCAGCCCCACCACGCGAATGATCATGACGATGGAAAACGCTGTCATTCCCAGCAGCAACAGGTAAAGGGTCTTGACGGGAACACCCATCACAAAAGCGAACTCTTCATCATAACTCAGCGCCACAAACTCTTTATAGAAAAGCAGAACCGCCAGCAATATGAAACCATCCAGCGGGAGCATGAGCCATAAGTCCGCGGCAGGCACAGCAAGGATACTGCCAAAAAGGTAGCTCATGAGGTCCACGTGGTAACCTGGGGTTAAATCTATCAGAATGATGCCCACGGCCATGCCGATGGCCCACAGGACCCCAATAATGGTGTCGGCACGGTGCTTGTTTTTCAGACTGACGGCGCCCATGATGAGAGATACGCCCGAAGCGAAGATTGCAGCACCTAAAAATGGTGAAAAGCCATAGAAGAAACCTAGCCCGACGCCTCCGAAAGCGGCATGGGCAATGCCACCGGAGATAAAGACGATGCGGTTAACCACCACCAGGCTGCCGATAATGCCGCAGGATATGCTGACCAACAGACCGGCCAGCAGGGCATGTCTCATAAAATCGTATTGAAGTGCCTCCCACATCTCATTATCGCCTAATGGTGTTCATGATGAGGCAATACCCGGTGCGGAATTCCGTGGGCAATCAGGTCCACCGGGCACTCATAGGCCATTTCAAGCATTTCATTGGTGATCTGGGCCTCTTCGTGGTAAATTAGCGTCCGGTTGACACAGGCAACGGACTTTACGTATCTGGAGATCACACCCACATCGTGGGTAATGGTCATGATGGTTGCCCGTTGGTTCAACTCTTTCAGAAAATCATAGATATTACTTTCGAATTCCGGGTCGACCTTTGCCGTGGGCTCATCCAAAAACAGGATTTCCGGTTCCGCCACCAGGGCTCGGGCGATCAGTACCCGTTGTCTCTGTCCTCCCGAGAGTTTGCCGATCTGGGTATTTTTTCTGTTCCACATGCCGACCTTCCTGAGGGCCTCTTCAACCATGGGCCGATCTTTGGATGAAAAGTTTTTTCCCATTCGGGTGATCGCCAGACGTCCCATCAAAACCACATCCATGACGGAGACGGGAAAAGTGTTGTTGGCATCCGTGTTTTGGGGAACGTAGCCCACCCGGCGTCGTGCTCGGTGCGGTTCCTCGCCGAGAACCCGAATGAGGCCCCTGTCGGGCTTCAATATGCCCAACAGAAGTTTGAGAAGGGTTGTCTTGCCACCCCCGTTTGGACCGATCATGCCTAAGAAATCTCCCTGTTTCAGCGTGAAACTGATATTCTCCAGGATGGGTGTCCTTTCGTAGGAAAACCATATTCCCTTCATCTCAATGGCGGGGGTCGTTAATTCTCTCATTCTTTCACTTCCTAACAGCTGACACCTCGATCACGGCTGATTTCCAGACTGAAGTCCGCTGCAGCCGGCGAGTGGGTAAGCGCTCCCACGGATATGAAATCAACGCCGGTTCCGGCAATTTCCTCGACGGTGTCCTGGTTAATGCCACCGGAAGCTTCCACCAATGCGCGTCCGTTGATCAGTTGGACCGCCGTCTTCATTGCTGCAGGCGTCATGTTGTCCAGCAGGATGATGTCGGCGCCGGCTTCACAGGCTTCCTTTACGCCGGCCTGATCTTCCACCTCCACCTCCACTTTGAGCGTATGGGCCGAGCCTTCTTTGGCCAGGGAAACCGCTTTTGAAATGGACCCCGCCGCCGCAATATGGTTATCTTTAATCAGGATGCCGTCAAACAGGCCGAATCGATGATTGGTGCCGCCGCCGGTTCTGACTGCGTATTTGTCAAACCACCTGAGACCCGGGGCCGTTTTCCGGGTATCGAGGATTTTAGCCTGAGTCCCCCTGGTTTTTTCTACATATTGACGGGTGAGGGTGGCGATGCCGCTCATGCGCTGAAGAAAGTTGAGAGCGGTTCTCTCGCCGGATAAAATGGCGGCCAGGTGGCCTCTGATCCGGCATACTGTGGATCCCTCAGGGACAACATTACCGTCCTTGTAGCGCTCTGCGAATGACAGTGTGGCATCGATTTCAAGAAATGTCTGTTTGAAGACTGTCATACCGGCCAGGACAAGTTTTTCCTTTGCAATAAGGATGGCTTCCCCGGGGATTTCGGGCGCTATGGTCGCATTGGTCGTTGCGTCTCCAGGCCCCAGGTCTTCTCGAAGGGCCTGTCTGATCAGGGAGCGGATTTGGGAAGTCCAGCCGTTATGCATCGATCTTCTCCAGTATGGAGAGGTTTTGTTCCAATTTCCGGAACCTGGCCGAAAGGGTGTCGGCCTTTACCCTGACTTCCTCTACGATATTGGCTGGCGCTTTATCCATGAATCCGGGGTTTGACAATTTCTTTTCCGAGGTTTTCAAGTCTTTCTCGATTTTGGCGATGGATTTTCGAATGCGTTGCTTCT
Source organism: Deltaproteobacteria bacterium (assembly GCA_022340265.1). GTDB lineage: Bacteria > Desulfobacterota > DSM-4660 > Desulfatiglandales > Desulfatiglandaceae > NaphS2. The sequence goes on from JAJDOH010000163.1 coordinate 37,957, forward strand.
CTTCTTCAAAATCTATGAGCCCTTTCAGGACAACGTGAATGGTAGATTCCTCAAAAACGGAGGTGGCCGAGGCTTCCGGCTTTTGAAGACCCACACCGATATCCAATTCTTCTACCTTTGCCAACGTCATAATGTGCTCCTTGTTCCTTTGAAGACGTAGGGCATCTCCTGAAGTAGCCGTATCAATGACCACCTTGACGTTCTTGGAAGGGGGCAGGTTCATTTCCCCTCTGATGTTGCGGATGCCGGTGATGATTCCCATGAGAAGCGCCATCTCTTTCGACGCTTCTTCATCGTCCGGAAATTCAGTTGGTTTCGGAAAATGGGCGCTCATGATGCTGCCATCCGCTCCCGGCAGTCTCTGCCATATTTCCTCCGTTACAAAAGGCATAAAGGGATGGAGTAACTTCAGCGAAGCCGCAAGGGCTTCACGCATTGTACGGCGCGTGGCATGTTTGCGGGCTTGATCTTCTCCGTAAAGATCCTGCTTGGCCATTTCGAGGTACCAGTCGCAGAACTCATGCCATACAAACTGGTAACAAAGACCGGCTGCTTCGTTGAACTGATAGTCTTCGAGGGCTTGGGCCACTTTCCCGCTGACCTGCCCCATACGGGTCAGAATCCAGCGGTCCGCAAGGGTTGAGGAAACGGTTTCCGAGTCGGGAAGTCCCTTGTCGTCCAAATTCATAAAAGCAAAACGGGCGGCGTTCCATATCTTGTTAACAAAGTGGCGGTATCCTAAGATCCTCTCCTCAGAGAGTTTGATATCCCGCCCTTGCGCCGCCAGAGCCGCCAGGGTAAACCGAAAGGCGTCCGTTCCGAATTCATCCATGACCACCAGGGGATCGATCACGTTTCCTTTACTTTTGCTCATTTTTTTGCCTTCCGCATCACGAACGAGCGCGTGAATGTAAACATCCCTGAAAGGTACATCACCCATGAAATGAATTCCCATCATCATCATGCGTGCCACCCAGAAAAAGAGGATGTCAAACCCCGTAATCAGGGCACTGGTGGGGTAAAATGTTTTCAATTCAGGTGTTTCATCGGGCCATCCCAGTGTGGAAAAGGGCCAGAGCGCAGAACTGAACCATGTATCCAGTACGTCGGTTTCCTGATGAAGATCGTGGCTGCCGCAGTGACTGCATTGTGAAGGCGTTGTCTTGGCCACGGTGATTTCGCCGCATGCGTCGCAATACCATGCCGGTATCCGGTGCCCCCACCAGATCTGCCGGGAAATGCACCAGTCCTTGATATTGTCCATCCAATCGAAATAGACGGCTTCCCAATTAGATGGATAGATCCGCGTTTTGCCATTTCTGACTGCATCGGCGGCCTCTTTGGCCAACGGGGCTGTTTTAACGAACCACTGTTTGCTCAAAATGGGCTCGATCATGGTTTTACACCGATAGCAGTGCCCCACGGCATTCTGGTACGGTTCGACTTTTTCAAGGAGTCCTTCGGCTTCGAGATCTTTTATGATCTTTTCGCGACATTTAAATCGGTCCATCCCCTGGTAGGGTCCGGCCAGCTCATTCATGACGCCATCGTCATCAATGACTTTGATACGCTCCAGGTTATGCTGGTTTCCAATCTCAAAGTCGTTGGGATCATGGGCCGGCGTAATCTTTAAAGCGCCGGTACCGAATTCCATATCCACATACCGGTCGAAAATAATGGGAATGGGCTTTTTAAGAACCGGTAGCAGCACACGGGTGTCCTTTAAATGAGTGTACCGTTCGTCTTTAGGATTTACGGCGACCGCCGTATCCCCCAGAAGGGTTTCGGGTCTTGTTGTGGCAACGACGAGATGGCCGCTCCCACCTTCAAAAAGGTAGCGAATATGATAGAGATGACTTTCCTGGTCCTGGTGTTCCACTTCCAAATCCGCCAAGGCCGTATGACATCGGGGGCACCAATTGATGATGTAGTCTCCCCGGTAAATGAGACCCTCCTCGTGGAGACGAACGAAAACTTCCTTTACGGCTCTGGAAAGGCCTTCATCCATGGTAAACCTTTCCCGGCTCCAGTCACAGCAGCATCCAAGTCTTCTCAGCTGATTGATGATCAATCCGCCGTATTTCTTGCGCCATTCCCATACCAGATCAATAAACCTCTCCCTGCCCACGGCATGGCGATCCGTTCCCTGGGCAGCAAGATCCCGTTCCACGACATTCTGTGTGGCAATTCCCGCATGATCCGTACCCGGCTGCCACAGCACATTGTCGCCCGCCATTTTCTTGTAACGGCAAAGGATGTCCTGAAGGGTATTGTTCAGCGCATGACCCATGTGGAGGGTTCCGGTGACGTTGGGCGGCGGGATAACGATACAATATGGCGATTTATCGGACTGGACGGCGGGTTTGAAAAGGCCGTTTTCTTCCCAGTACCGGTACCATTTTTCCTCAACTTCCTTGGGTTCATAACTCTTGGCTATGGGTTCTTTTTCCATCAATAATAACGCTCCTCAAAATAATTTCATGCGATTTTGGTGTCCACGGGGCTGTTACGGATTCGATGACAACAAAATGAAAACATCGGTTGGGGGTAACAGCCCCGGCGGAATTTTAAATCTATAGCAGGATAGGATGTTTCCATCAAGTCTATAACCGGCTGGCAAAAGGAAGGGGGTTGTAACGGTTTTACAACCCCCTGACGTTGCCATTGGTTTCTATTTGTTTCAGTGTATCAGGTGTTTAAAGTTCGGATGAAGCGATACTGTTCTTCAGCGCATCGATGGCTTCCCGGATGACTTTTTCGGCCACTTCTGAAACGGTTTCCCTGACCGCCTTGTCTACGGTTTCCTGCAGGACCTTTTCAGTCACTTCGGAAACAGTTTTACGGACCGTCTTATCAACGGTGTCCTGAATGATTTCAGCCAGTAACGCTTTCATCCTTTCTTCGCTGAGCCCCTGAATATCGTGGGCAGCGGTTGTTTTTTCAGGTCCTTCATCAGGTTCAAAATCGTCGTTTTCGAAATCCGCCAAAATGTCTTCCGGTTTCTCTAAGTCCGATACTTCATTTTCGAGACCGGCCAGAACATCATCAATGTGTTTCTGGGATGGTTCGGGGAACTGTTCCGTATCAGGCGCTTCAAATGGGAGTGCATCGTCAAATTTGAAATCAGAAGATTCGATTGATGAATAGTCATCTTCCTGAAAAGGTTCTTCAATTTCTTCCATTTCGTCTGAAGCCTTTGAAGCGGCTTCAATATTTTCTGAGCCTCCCTTTTCGGTGAATTGGCCTTGCTCAAGGTCGGGCGCTTCCTCATCCGGCATGAGTGGGGCATCCATATACGATTCACTGGGATCTTTTCCTTTTCGTATCACATCCGTCAATTCTATGATCTCATCTGATTCGTTTGTATCGGAACCCCATTGGAGATCCGATGCGGGCGATGGCGCCTTCTTCTCTTCTTTGAGGAGATTTTGATCATTGCTCATCTTGGGTTCCCTCACTGATGGGTTTTATAAGAGCAGTTCTTGTGGGTTCAGTAACATGGGAGGTTGATATTGTCAAGGATTTCCAGCTTCCACCTCAAGTGTTCGCTGTACGAAATCAATTCATTTGTCCCTAAAAAACAGCGATAAAAGGTATGAGAGACAGAATGCTATTTTGCCATCAGTGTAGGACAGCGGTTGTTTGGGGTCAAGAATAAACTAGCCGCAGTTTCAGATGATTGGCTTGATTTACCTTGACATCGGACCACCCTTTCCTGTATGGACACAACGCGAAAAGGCGAGATTTTCAGGCCTTGTGAAATACAATTAATGGGAAAGGATAATTTAGGAAATGCACGCTCATTATTCAATCCACTACGAACCCGCCGTCACCAAAGGTGGGTATACTGATCGCATTCTCCATGTGGATCTTTCCACATCTCAAATCGACATTTGGGAGATGCCCTCCGATTACAAAGAAAAATACGTGGGCGGGCGTGGATATGCGCTTGCATTAATATGGGAAAAAACGCAAGCAGAAACGCGTTATGACAGTCCTGAAAATCTTCTGGTGATGGCCAGCGGTCCCCTTTGCGGCGATCCGCGGTTTCCGGGGAGCGGGAAATTTATTGTCGGCTCCATTTCTCCTTTGACCGATACCTTTGTCGATTCCAATATCGGCGGTCATTTTGCGCCTTTGCTGAAGCGATGCGGTTTTGACGCCCTTGCGGTATCAGGTCTTGTCACCGGGGGAGAAAAGGTTCTTCAAATTGACGGAGATGAAGGTGCCATTCGAATTGTGGATGCGCCTTCTTTTGGAGATGGGGTCGATGATGGGGGTCTCTCATACGGGGAATCGCTACTGAAACAATTCTATGGCGATGAACTGGATGAACACTCGGCGGTGGTGACGACCGGCAAAGGGGCCGTGAATGCGCGTTTCGGCATCGTCAACAGTCTTTTCTTCGACCGCAGGCGAAACCGGCTTCGGGCCAAGCAGGCGGGACGGGGCGGTACGGGGACAGTAATGCGCAAGAAAGGTTTGAAAGCGGTGGTGGTTCGAACACGGCAAACCGCCACGCGGGCAAACCAGCCGATGGATACGAAAAAGGTCAAAGAGGCCGGTGCCGAACTTAAAAAAGTAGTCGCTAAAACCGATCCTGCACAGCTGCGACTTGCCAGTTGGGGAACGACCATCCTGGTGGAGTACATGAACAAATTTCACATTCTGCCTGTTCGGAATTACCAGAGCGGCCGGGACGATATGGCGGAAAAGCTCTTTTCCGACGTTTTTCTAAAGGATTACTTCAGTCAAAAAATTCCGGACGGTTGCTTCAGTGGCTGTAATCTGGCCTGTGCCAAAGGGGCGGAAGATGTGATGCTTACGGAGGGACCCCGAGCGGGTGAAAGGGTCGGTATTGACGGACCGGAATATGAGACCGTGGGCGCGGTCACCGCCATGGGTATTTTTGATCCGCAGTTTGTGATGGAATACAACTGGTATTGCGACGAATACGGGCTGGACACCATTTCAACGGGTGTGACCATGGCGTTTCTGATGGAATGCTGGCAGCGAGGGTATCTGACACCCGCGGATACGGAATACGACTTGAACTGGGGGAATATTGAATCGGCCCATCGATTGCTGCATGAAACGGCCGACGCAGAAGGATTGGGGGCTGTCTGCGGACAAGGGACCGTGCACGCCAGGGAGTGGGTGGCAAAACGTCATGCTGCGCGGACCGGCGCTCCCCTTGAAGCGGTTCTCAATGAACTGAAGGCGTTCGCCATGGAGGTGAAAGGTCTTGAATTCAGCATGTATATCACCAAAGAGTCCCTGGCCCAGCAGGGTGGGTACGGGTTTGCCTTAAAAGGCCCGCAGCACGACGAGGCTTGGCTGATATTCATCGATCAGGTCCACAAAGAACTCCCCACCTTTGAAATGAAGGCGGATGCGTTGAAATGGTTTCCCCTCATTCGCACGTGGTTTAATGCGGTGGGCCTTTGCAAACTGCCATGGATCGACGTAAGGCATCCGGATGCGGCTAAAACGGAAAATCCCGCCCAGAACCAACCGACACTGGCGTACTATGTGGACTATCTCAATGCTACCACGGGGTCTTCCAAAACATTGCAGGATGTGCTTGACGACTCAGAACGCCTCT
>JAJDOH010000165.1 GCA_022340265.1 Deltaproteobacteria bacterium
TTCGCTTTTCTTCATGAATCTCAAAGCCAACATTGCGGAGCGTATCGAGGCATTTAGTCGATAGTCGATATTGAGGCCACACACCTGATGGACAGACCGCAAGCGACGAGGGACTTTCTATATCATATTTGCATCAAGTAATTTTCATCCCACAGAACAATACCTCCGGCAGCCTTCCATTGTGGGGGAGTAAGTCCTCGGCTCACTAAAATGTCGGCAGGAAGTACATACTATATACTTAATACGAGACAGGAGAGTTGCAGTGATGAAAAAAATGGCAGTTTATTTTTGTTGTCTGATAGGATGTGTGTGGACGTTTACGGTACCGGCGTTCTCGGCGTCAAATCAGTTAGGGGCTCCCCCTGAGTTTCCCTCGGTGCCCCTACTGGAAGAAAAGTCGGAAAAACTGCACACCGATCCTTGGGTACTGAATGAAGCTTTGCGTGTTGATCCTCAAAATTTAGAGGAATCGCGGGACTTCTATTACAGCAACTACATTGGCTCTGAGGGAGTGGCAATGAACTGGACGGGAGAGCATTCCTCTTGTAACGCCGGAACGACCTCCCAGGCGTACAAGGATTCCCTGCTTCTGGAGTTGAATTATTTTCGAGCCATGGCCGGTGTGCCTGCGGAGGTAACATTTTTTACCGAATACAATACCAAAGCGCAGGAAGCCGCTTTGATGATGAGTGTCAACGGACAACTCAGTCATGATCCCCCGACTTTCTGGACATGTTATACAGCGAATGGCGCTGAAGCTGCTGGCAGCTCAAACCTCATGATGGGTGTGCCTTCCCTTAATCATATTATTGCCGGGTACATGGAAGACAGTGGTTCCAGTAATTATTTTGTCGGGCATCGTCGCTGGGCCTTATATCCTCAAACCCAAATGATGGGAACAGGAGATGTCCCCAGTGATGCCCCGTACTATCAATGGACCGCAAATGCCCTCTGGGTCTTTGATTCACATATCTGGGAACCGCGGCCGGCAACCCGCGAGGAGTATGTTGCCTGGCCGCCTCCCGGGTACGTCCCGTATCAGGTTGTCTATCCGCGCTGGTCATTCGCTTATGACGATGCGGATCTCAGCGGTGCCACAGTAACCATGACCCAAGACGGCAGTCCCGTTTCGGTGACGCAGGAAACCTACTCTCCAGGCTATGGGGAAAATACCTTGGTATGGCGACCGTTCAACATGGCGTATGACGCTACATGGCCGACAGAGCATTTAGCCACTTACGAAGTAACCATTTCCAACGTCGTTATTTCAAGAGCTCCCAGAAGCTTCACCTATTCCGTCACGGTTTTTGACCCTGCCGAACCGCTCCCCAGACCCGAAATAGAGATCAGGGGCAACGGCAGTACTATTGCTGATGGCGACACCACACCGAGCACGACAGATCACACCTCTTTCGGTACTACACCCGTGGGTACCCCGATAAGCCGTACTTACACTATTGCCAACACTGGCGATGAGGATTTGACGTTAACCCTTCCAGTTGCTTTAACTGGTGCAGATTGTGCAGACTTTGACATTACTGCTCAGCCTGCGACCTCTGTTGTGGCAGCAGCTGGCACAACCACATTTACGATACAGTACAGTCCAGCTGATCTCGGTGACAGCGATACCTGTACTGTGACAGTTGCCAATGACGACAGTGATGAAAACCCATACGATTTTGATATCCAGGGAACAGCAGAGAGTGTCATTGATAAAGGGACTGGCTGGTTACCTGCCATATATCTTCTGCTGTTGTAGACAGAGTATCCATTTGTGCTTAACCGTCTGGTGGACAGCGGCATGGTGGTGGTGATCGAGCATAACCCATAACTTGGATGTAATCGAGACCGCCGATCATATCATTGATATCGGTGCGGAAGGCGGGGATGGAGGAAGGAGGAAGGAGGGCAGGTGGTTGACTGCGGCACGCCGGAGGAGGTGGCTGCGGTTCGGAGTCCTCTACCGGGCGGTTTTTGCGGCAGGTGTTGGAGGAGTAGGACGGCAAGGGTGATCTACTGTTGCCCCCTTGCCGGAGCCTCCCGTTGGATTGAAGCGGCAGGAAATTTCTTGACAGAGAAAAATATTTTTTGCCTATAGTGGTCCAACTTAGGTTTTTATTGGCATATTTTATGCTTTGATCTTCACAATCTGAAATTTATCTACCATTAACGTCTCCAATTCATTGGTATATTCGTCGATATGGTTGAGAAATTGAAATACCTTGGCGCGAAATGTTTTATACTTTTCATAATACGTATTTTTCACAAGATGTTCTTTGGCAAAACGCCAGAAGCGTTCAATCAGGTTCAGGTTTGGTGCATACGGCGGTAAAAATTCTAATTTAAGCTTAGGGTGCTTTTCCAGCCATTCTTTGACAATTTTCGCCTTAAAATATTTGGCGTTATCCAAGAACCGTACGATTGCAGGGGCTTGTGGATATGCTTTTTCAATGACCTGAAATTCAAGCCATAAGGCTCCTAAAATCTATTTCTTCTTGACATAAGCCATTTTTTGCTATTACATCATATATAAATAAACCCACCTCGTTCAACCTTTGTTCAGGAGGTTGCCTTCATTAGAAGGCGCCTCGAAATGTATATGCTTAGCTCCTAAATAATCTGCTTCTCTTATTGACCCTCACTATCTGGTATGGGTACATGGATGGTGCCATTCACTGGGGCATTCGTGTTGCAAAAGAGTCGGAAAGCTAAAGTGATGTGTTAACCTTTACTTGAAGAGACTATACCGAAGCATCTGAACATCCGTAAAAGGATTCAACCGCAAAATGGAAGATTACAAAAAAGCTGTTGTACTGGAAAACCAATTCGAAGCGCAATTGCTGGCTTCAATTCTCGTTGAGCGAGAAATTCCCCACCGCCTTCGCTCCTACCACGATACGGCCTTTGATGGGCTTTTTCAGACGCAGAAAGGGTGGGGGTATGTGAGCGCCCCTGAAGGTTACCATTTGGAAATAAAAGAGATTATAGAGGATTTGCGGCGGAACAATTCTGAAGATCTGGTGAACGAACCGGATTCTTTGTAAGCCTTTGTTGAAACATGCCATCCCTCACTACGATGGCCGTGATCTGGAAGTATTCCGCAAAGAATGATTCGGCCGGTCCTTTCAACGGCTTTTTCTGAGATGCCTCTCCAATATGATGGGTTTCTTCCCTGTAGTGTAACCTTTTTCAAGCCGCTTTTGTCTTATAACCAACAAGAAATGACAACATTGAAAAAGGGGACTACCATTATGAACGATCGAAAAATCAGCAAAGGGGAATTGAAGGCGGCAATTGAGGCACACCAAAGCTGGCTTGAAACTGGTGGAGAACATGGGGAAAAAGCCGATTTGAGCCATTGCGATCTATCTCGACATAACCTGCAGCGGGCAAACCTTGAAAGGGCCAATCTGGAAGGAGCCAAACTTTACCGGGTGAATCTTCGAACTGCCAATTTAAATGGGGCGAATCTCAATGGCGCCGACATGGTGGAAGCCGATCTTCAGTGGACTATTTTTTTAAACACTGACCTGAGAGAAGCCTGTCTTGACCATGCCAATCTCCATTATGCAAATTTTTCCAGTTCCGATCTCTCCCAGGCAAGCATGCGAAATGCTTTTCTCCACAATGGGTTTTTTTCGAAAGCGATTCTCGTGTCAGTGGATCTTCGCGACGCAATTTTTCGTTTCACGGAGGTGAACGATGCCAATTTGAAAAAAGCGAATCTATCGGGTGCTTCTATTGCCGTCACAAAGATGATCGGCGCCGATCTATCCGATTCAGATCTTTCAAATACCGAAATAACAATGTCCGACTTTGAAAATGCGAATTTTCGGAATTCAAAATTTGTCAACGCCTATTTGCTCAAGAACAACTTTAAAGGGGCGGATCTGAGAGGAACGGATTTCAACGGTGCAAAGGTGGAATCGACGGAGTTCAGCGACGTCAGACTTTACAGGGATAACAGGAAGGTTCAGGCGGCATAATAGGCTATTGATTTTTTGAAATTGTGAAAGAGATTCAGGAGGATGCTGACATGAGGATGGGTTATGAGGCTTTAATTGACAAGTCCGTTGAAATGGGTGCGCTGGAAGCGAGATTGGTACCACCAAAAGAGATTGTTTTTGATGCTCGCTCTTTTCTGAAATGTCGTTTCGGTTGCAACCGCTGGGGAAAATACTGGACCTGTCCGCCGAACCTTGAGTTGACTCGGGAGTATTTCATGGATGCTTTTCAAAAATATGAACAATCCATCTTCATAAAAGTCCCGGACCCCAAGCTGGGGCAGGAAATTGCAGTTGCCATTGAAAAGGAAGCCATGCTTTCTCACGGCTGCACATTTGCATTTGCCATGGCCATGTGTATTCAGTGCGAGGAATGCGCCTTCCCGGACCCCTGCCGCTATCCCCATTTGGCCAGACCTTCAATGGACGGCTACGGGGTGGACATCGGAAAGACCCTGGAACCTTTGGGATTCAGAGTGGAATTTGACAAAAAGGGGGAGTTCCTCCCGGTCTGGTATGTTATGGTGTTACTGGATTAGTGTCTAATCCCTTTTTGCTGCGGTCAACCTAAAAACTGAGGAGAACTTTCAATGGACGAACATACGGAGATTTTTGTTGCCCTCGGCGCTGCCACGGCGGCCAATTGCGGACCTTGTTTTGAACACTATTTTTCAAAAGCTGAAAAATTGGGTATCGACAAAAACGATATTCAGAAAACCGTGGATATTGCTGTCAAAGTCAGAGGGGGAGCGCATATGGTCATGAAAGGCGCTATCCATAGGACCATGAGGCGGGATGTGGCACAGGTTCAGAATTGCTGCAGCCGTACTTCCACGTGCTGTGACTAGTGGTCAAACACCGGGTCGATCGAGAACTATGGGTCGACCCACAAAGGAAAAGATAGAGAGAATGGAAGCCGTACTGCTGGAAATATATGACGGGTATTACGATCGGGTGAAGAAATTTATCACGCGACTGGTGAAAGACGAATGGATCGCAGAAGATCTGATTCAAGAGACCTTCATCCGCGTTCAGAAGAATTTCGAATCGGTTCGGAATCCCGCAAAGGTTTCATCCTGGATATTTCGCATTGCTTACAATCTGTGTCAGGATCACTTCAAAGCCATAAGGGCGAACAAGCCTGAAAAAAACCGGCTATCAGAATCTTTGCCAGGTCCTTTTACAGTATTGCCGGTTCAAAAAGAGCTTGAACAGTTTCAGATGGGTACGTGTGTTCAAGAACAAATAAATCTACTTCCCGAACCGCAACGTGCGGTAATGATTCTCTATGACCTCATGGGTTTCAGCCATGCCGAAATTGCCGAAATTCTCGATATTTCAATTGAGAATGCCAAGGTCAGGCTTCATCGGGCAAGAAAAGGGCTCAAAGCGATCCTGAAAGAAAAGTGCAGATTTCAACTGGATGAGAGAAATGTTTTAGTTTGTGAACCGCTGGAGAAAGAATAGCGGTGAAAGTCTTTTTGCCTCACAGTGCCGGGTATCCAGTGATGGCACGAATCTCATTGTAGATGGGTTTTAGACGTTCGTACATCTTAAGATATACCCGCTCAAACAGCTCACCATAAAGATCTCTGTTTTCGGGGATCGGTTCAAAACCATCGGTAATACGGGTCATATTCTGAACAGCGGAGGGAAAATCCGAATAGAATTTTAACCCCACGGCTGCGTCGATGGCCGCTCCCAGCGCGGATGTTTCATAGGTGTGGGGGCGCTGGGCCGGCCGGTCGAAGATGTCGGCGGTGATCTGCATGGCCGCGTCGCTTTGGGAACCGCCGCCGGAAACCCTGAGGCATTGGATTTTCACCCTGTTCTTTTTTTCCAGCGCCAGCATGCCGTCTTTGAGCGCATACCCGAGACCCTCCAGGATGGATCGGTAAATATGAGCGCGGGTGTGCACATCCCCGAAACCGATGATGGCTCCCTTGGCGTCTGCATCCGTGTTCATGCCGGGAGACCAGTAAGGCTGAAGGGTGAGGCCCATGGAACCGGGCGGTATGTCTTGGATCAGTTCATCAAATAGGGTTTCCGGCGCCACATCCCGTTTTCCGGCCATCTCCATTTCCCGGCGCCCGAACTGCTCCTTGAACCAGCTTACCAGCCAGAATCCCCGATAAACCATCACCTCCGTGTTATAGGCATCCGGTACAGCGCTGGGGTAGGCGGGGGCAAAGGGCCGAATCTGGACGTATTTCTCATTGGCGGTGTTGATGGTGGCCGTGGTGCCATAGCTGAGGCATGCAACATCAGGTGAAAGGCAGGCGGCCCCCAGCACTTCGCAGGCTTTGTCCGTTCCGGCGGCAATGACGGGGAGGCCTTCCGGTATGCCCGTTTCCCTGGATGCGGCTGATGTTACATGCCCAAGGAACGTTCCCGGTTTTACCAATTGAGGCAATACGGAGGGTTCCATTGGAAAAAACTTCCATCTCATATCACGGGGGTTGGACCACCCCTGGTGTTTGAAATTAAACGGCAGATATCCCACCATGTTGCCGTAGGAATCACGGTACTCTCCGGTAAGCTGATGGGTCAGGAACCCGGAGAGAAAAAGAAATTTTTCCGTTTTGTCCCATATTTCCGGTTCATGATCCTGAATCCAGTTGCTCTTGCTTTCCCGCACCGCTTTTTCAACAAGTTCAAACTGACCGATGGCCTTAAGCCCCCATCGGATCCAATGTGAAATTCTGTGGGAATCTTCAGCCTTTCGTTGATCGAGCCACAAAATGGCGGGTCTCAGCGGTTTTCCATTCTTATCAAGGTTAACCATGGTGGTTCGCTGGCATGTGAGACTCATGCCCGCAATACGATCCATCTGAATTTCATGGGAACTGAGGAGCTTTTGCGCGGTAATGGCCAGGTTTTGCCAGTAATATGCCGGATCCTGTTCCGCCCATCCGGGCTGAGGGGAAACATAGGGATCAATGGGAGTCTTGATCAATTTGCAGAAATTTCCCTCAGGATCAATCACCGCACCCCGAATGGACTGAGTGCCCACATCAAAGACCAGAAGGCGATCCCTATTTTCCGAAGTGATACTCATGAATGTCTCATCTTTTCCCGCGGTAGATCCAGCCCCAGCTGCCCTCCGGGATTCATGATGTTGTTGGGGTCAAAATGCTTTTTGAGAGCCCGTAAAGCCGCCATTTGTTCCGTGCCAAGATGCGCTTCCATCCAGGGCGCCATCATGCGGCCCACCCCGTGGTGGTGGCTGAGAGATCCTCCGCATTTCTGAATGTGATCGATGATACCTCTGTGAAATTGTTTAAAGACGGCAGTACTTTCAAAGCGGCCTATAAAAATGAAATAGAGGTTTGTGCCGGATGAATAAAAATGGGAAGCATGGGTCATGCAGATGGTTTGAGGCCGCCCCTTGATGTATCGCCTGACGCCCTGGTGGAGCGCATGCAGTCGATCCCATGAAACTGACGTCTCCAGGGTATCGATGGTAATGCCGTAATCATTTAAATCTTCCCGCATCATGGGCTCGGTGTACCGGGTTTTTTCCCATTTTTTGGCGCCGTATTCACCCAGATAAAGAGCACCGTAGGATTTGGCAAGACGTCGAATTTTATGCTTCACCAAACGAGTGACGTCTCTGTCCCCTTCAACGGTGCCGAGACATAGGGACCGTTTTGTGGGTTTGAACCCGCGCCTTTTAAGCAAGGCATTTACAGGCGATGGCAAACCGTAAAGCTGGAGACCCCGTTCGGTTTCCTCCGGGTCTGAAATACGGTACACGGCGGGTCGTCCGAATTCTCCCTGTGCCATTTCGCGGGCCGAGTCCACAGCCGCATGCCAAGTGGGAAACATGAAGCTGAAATATCTCCTGTTATCAGGCTGATAGCGGAATATTTTCAAGCTGATTTCCACCAGGACACCGAAGGTTCCTTCGGAACCGATCATCATGTGGTTCAGCCTAGGTCCGGTAGCGGTGGCAGGGTAATCGAGGGTCTTGAAATCGCCCGACGGGGTGATATATTCTTGGCTGATAACCAAATCCGCCGCATCTCCATAGTAAGTGGAGGCCTGCCCGGAGCCAAACGCCGCCACCCAACCACCCACTGTCGAGTACTCGAAAGACTGGGGGAAATGGCCGCAGGTGTACCGTCTCTTGGCCATGAACCGCTCCGGTGCCTGGTTCAGGGCTGCCTCAAAAGCAGGACCCATCATACCCGGCTGGACCGTGGCGGTCTGGTTGGTTTCGTTCAGGGTCAACAGGCGGTTCATATGCGTACCCATTGCCAGTGTGACGCCGCCCTTTTCCGGCCGAAGGCCAAGCGTAACCGACGATCCCCCTGAAAAGGGATAGATGGGGATGTAATTGTCGTTGCAGTACCTGAGAATATCACGGACGTCTTCTTTGTGACGGGGATGGACCACCAGGTCGGAAATTTCGCCCACGCGGCCCCGGCTCAGTTCCATCATCTCTTCGGTGGTTTTTCCGCAGGCGTACTTCAACCGTTCATATGCATCGGTTGTGATGTTTTCGCGACCAAGAATGCCTGAAAATTTCTCAATGTGTTCGGGCAGTAATCTTGAGTTGCGCTTCAGATCAACCGGGGAGAGCCCCTCGTGGATTCTGGCCTTGAAATCCTCGTCCGTCATGCCCAGGTCCGCTTTGAGCATGTTGACCCAGCTTAGGCTTGGGTGTTTGAACTTTTGAGGGTCACCATACTTGAAAATGGATCGGTAGCTTCCGGCAGGCGGCGGTTTTTCTTGCCATTGCGGTCGAACTCCCTTCCTTTTAAACATCCTCATTCTCCCTCAAAACCCATGATTCATGGAAGCCTCAGAAAATTGGAAGTGCTTTCAACTTCTTTCAAAATCTCTTTCTCATTCCAGTTTAACTCTTGGGCCATGATCCGGGCCACCTGAAACAGTATTTCCTCGCCCGGATTTCCCAGGGTTCCAATGCCGGTTCGGCGCAATACAATATCCTTCAGTGTACGGGCCATCTCGTGGCGAACACCATAGACCACTTGTGCGAGGAGTTCTCCGTCCCTGTTGAGTCGCCGGGCCAGAATGCGTTGATTTCTTGCCAATGACAACACACGCTTATATTCCTGGCCGTAAAGGCGCCCAAGACAATCAATGGTATTCTCAGAAAAATCCGGATTTTCTTTTTGGATACAATTTAAAAAATCATTCAAATCATGAATCCTGGAACCTTTGAGATATTGTCGGTCTGATATGGATGGGCCGACGGCGCGTCCGGTTTTTTCTTTCAATCGGTCGACCACTTTTTCAGCAAGGCCGCGACTGGTGGTCCATTTGCCTCCTTCCACCGTCAAAAGGCCATCGATGCCCTCTGAGGCGTTGTCGTGGATTTCATATTTTCTGGAAGACCTGTAAGTTTCACGTTTTCCGCTTTGCAGCAAAGGCCGGAGGCCTCCGTAGGTATGAAGTATGTCATCATAGGTAATATCCAATCCCTCAAAGGATGTATTCACAGTTTGCAGCAGTTCCAGAATGCTTTTGCGGGTTACCCGGTAATTATCGGGATGACCTTTGTAGGGTTTATCGGTGGTGCCGATCAGGGTATGGCCACGCCAGGGGATTAAAAAGCAATGCCGGCCCCCGGGGGTGAAAGCGCTCACCACTGAGTTTTCTTTCGTAACCTGCCTCGTAATGATATGGATCCCTTCAGAGCGTTGCAGGTGCGCTATTTTCTTACCTTCCAATAGCTGGTTAAGCAGGCTGTCGGCCCAGGGACCGGCACAGTTGATGGTGAGCGGTGCGAGCACCTCAATTTCTCTTTTTTCGATGAGATCGCAAACCCGAACACCGCAAACCCGGTGACTCTTCTGGAGAAAGGCCGTGACACGGGCATGGTTGGCGGCCCTGGCGCCGTAATGAAGCGCAGTCTTCATAAATGCGAGCGCCAGACGTTCCGGACAGATGCTGATGCAGTCATAAAAAATAGATGCGCCGGTCAGCCCATTTTTACTGATGACCGGTTGAAGACGAAGGGCTTCCTCGGCGGAAATGGCCTTGTGACCGGGGATGCTTTTGGATTTGTCCCAGGTAGTTGTCTTGCCGACGGCCAGAAAATCGTATTGGATTAACCCGATTCTGATGAGCCATTTATTGCTTTTGAGCGATGAACGATAGTGCGGCAGTAACATGGGAAATGGATAGACGAAATTGGGAGCAATGTTACTCATGGTTCTTCGTTCCCTCAAAGATTCCCAAACAAGACGGTACTCCAGATTGTTCAGATAGCGCAGCCCCCCGTGAATCAGCTTTGATGAAGCCGCCGAGGTCGCCTCCGAGAAATCGCCCTTTTCAAACAACACCACCGACAGTCCTCGGGATGCCGCCTCATAGGCGATGGCCGCCCCCGTGATGCCGCCGCCGATGATGATGACGTCAAAGGTTTCATTTTTAATGTGTTCGGTGTATCTTTCCATGATATAATCATGATTAGCGCAATTTTGCTTTGCCTACAAGTCCAAAATTTGTGGAGTTTTCCTAAATGCAATATTGTGAAAAGACAACGCTTCCCGGTTGAATAACGGCCGGCATCAAGGCAAAAGACTTAAGATGAAAATCCCTTTCTCGATCAACAAAAAACCGTCTCATGGAAAGTATCACCCGGGCGGGCCTCAATCCCCCTAAGATGCTGACCCTCATGATGACCAACAACTGCAACCTCAATTGTCGCCACTGCTGGCCTGAAAGTCTTTCTCATGAGTCAATGAATCCGGTTCCGCTGAAAACGCTGGAGCGGCTGATTACCGACTTTTGCGACCTGGGTGCCCAAGAGGTTTGTCTGACCGGTGGAGAACCTCTGACCCATCCAGGCTGGCGCGAATTACTGTGCTTTGCCTGTGTTCAAAAAGGGCTCGAACGCGTGCACCTTCAGACAAACGGAACCCTGCTAACGGAAACAGAATATAATTTTGACAGGATTCCCATGCTGCTGCAGTACTTGGACCGGATCGGGATTGGCCGGTTTGTGAGCGGTACCCTTGTTCAGGCCGGCAGAGCCGCTGATCACAGCGAACTGGCGCCTCCAACGCCTGAACGGTATCAGTGGCTCCTCCACCTTTATCACCAGAATGAAATTTTCGGAAAACGTTACCACAAAATGGTTAATATCGCCTGTTTGGAATGGTGACTGGGAAAGGAAGATTCCGTATTTGAGGATTGTGCCTGTTTTGAATTGCCCTATGTGACGGCCGATGGTGCACTTTACCCCTGTATCATGCTCCCGGTGGATGATCTGGCTGTCAGAAATGTCCATAAAGAACCCGTGGCGGAATTGTTCGTGAAAGCCATATCCCGCTGGTCCGGCCTTCCGGCACGGCAGCAGCAGCGCGCCGTTGAGTTGGTTCCTTGTGAGACCTGTCCCGGTCACCACCATTGCGCCGGCGGCTGCATGGGTCGGGCCTATGCCACAACAGGGGATTTCATGCGGGTGGAAGACCGATGTTTTCTGAGGAAAGCCGTGTACACATGGAAACCGATACCGCCCCAGGGTATATGATTCAATAGGCTTACAAGCACCTAAAAACCACTCAAAACTGGAGTCGCGCTATGAACCGCCCCCTTTGGAAAATCGCAGGGAGGCTGGCATTGAATGGCCTCCGTTTTAAATATCTCAAACGAACCGGGCATCCCGGCAAACCTCAAGCGTTGAGTCTGGAGATCACGCATCATTTCATTGCAAAGTGCATGATGTGCAACATTTGGAAAATTCCCGACCATATGGCGGACATACCTTTGGCCCAATAGGTGAATCTTCTCAGTTCGGAACTTTTTTCCGATTTGAGAGAATTGGATATTACCGGCGGAGAGCCTCTTCTTAGAAAAGATCTGTCCCAGCTATTTGAAGAAATCCTTCGTTTGAAAAAGACTAATCTCGGGAAACTCAAAAGCATCTCGGTGATCACAAACGGCCTGTTGACCGATCGCGTATTGAATGACACAGAGACAATTCTGAAAGGATTAAGAGCAGGAGAGATGGACCTGGTGGTGGTGTGCGCCATGGACGGCATCGGAAAAATCCATGACAAAGTGAGGAACTGCCCCAATGCGTGGGAAAAGGTTAATGAAATTATTCATGGGTTGATGGTGTTGCGAAAGCGATATCCCAACCTGATTATCGGTTTGAAAACCAGCGGAAAAAATTAATTTTACTACGAAAACAGTTCCATTTTCTTTTCTTATGATATAAAGGAAAAAATTTTAAACCGACAGCCGAGAGAAGGAAGATTTTGGTGTTATCGTTGTCGTAATGACACCAGCAAGAGGTGAAAAGTGATCAGAAAAGGCGTAATGGAAAGATGAACAAGGATGACTCTGCTGAACTCTACCACATTCGAAACTGGGGGGCGGGTTATTTTGACATATCCGATGCGGGGAATGTGGTGATTCGTCCCTTCAGGCAGCACGAAGAGATTTCCGTTGATTTAATGAATGTCCTCTCCGGCATTACGGACCGGGGTTACGATATGCCCGTGCTGCTGCGCATTGAAAATATTCTGCATTCCCAGATCAAGGAGTTGAACGACAGTTTTGCCGCCGCCATTCATGAGTACGGCTACCGAGGGGAGTACCGGTCGGTTTACCCCATTAAGGTCAACCAGCAGCAACAGGTGGTGGAGGCCATTACCCGTTTCGGAAGCGAATACCACCACGGCCTTGAGGCGGGGAGCAAGGCCGAATTGATCGCGGCCCTTTCCTTTCTGGAAGACCCGGAAGCTTGTCTCATCTGCAACGGTTACAAGGACCGGGAATTCGTGGATTTGGGACTTTATGCCTGTCGCATGGGCCTCAAATGTTTTTTTGTGGTTGAAATGCCCAGCGAACTGGATCTGATCCTGGAGCGGTCCCGAGTGCTGGGGATTCGCCCCTTGATCGGTGTCCGCATCAAAGTTTCCACCCAGGGAGGGGGACACTGGATGGAGAGCGGTGGCGACCGAAGCATTTTCGGGCTCAGCGTCACCCAAGTCCTCGACGTGGTGGAAAAACTGAAAGACTGCGACATGTTGGACTGTTTTCAATTGCTTCATTACCATCTGGGTTCACAAATCCCCAACATTCGGGATATTCGTTCAGCGGTCATGGAGGCCTGCCGGGTTTATGCGGGTCTGGCCAAGGAAGGTGCGAATATGCGCTATTTTGACGTGGGCGGGGGACTGGCCGTGGATTACGACGGTTCCAATACCAACTATGTGACCAGCCGGAATTATGGGCTTAATGAGTATTGTTCCGATATCATCGAATCCATCATGAGCATCCTGGATGAAGAAGGGGTGATGCATCCCACCATTATCACCGAAACCGGCCGGGCCATCGTGGCCTATTACTCCGTCCTGCTGTTCAACGTGCTGGACAAACGTCGGTTTGAAGGGCAAACTCTTCCCGAAAACCTGCCCGAAGAGACCCATGAGATCATACAG
Source organism: Deltaproteobacteria bacterium (assembly GCA_022340265.1). GTDB lineage: Bacteria > Desulfobacterota > DSM-4660 > Desulfatiglandales > Desulfatiglandaceae > NaphS2. Next base: position 13,430 of record JAJDOH010000165.1, read on the forward strand.
AACCTTCATGAGACATTTAGAAGTTTGAGCCTGAAAAATACCCAGGAATGTTACAACGATGCCATTTACTATCGAGATCAGGTCCGCCAGTTATTTAAACTGGGTGAAATCAATCTAAGAGAACGTTCACTGTCTGAAAATATATTCTGGCACCTGGTTCGAGAAATTGCCCAAAACATCACAAAGCTAAAATTTGTTCCCAAAGATCTTCAGGATGTCCCTATTGCCCTGGCAGACACCTATTACGGCAATTTCAGTGTCTTTCAATCGCTGCCGGACGCCTGGGCCATCGAGCACCTGTTTCCCATCATGCCCATTCACCGGCTCAACGAAATGCCCTCATGCTTGGCCACCGTGGCTGATATCACCTGTGATTCCGACGGCAAAATCGACAAGTTCATCGACATTCACGGGGTTCGAAATGCGCTTCCCCTGCACCAACTGATTCCCGGGGAAGAATATTATCTGGGGGTCTTTCTGGTGGGAGCTTACCAGGAAACCTTGGGGGATCTCCACAACCTTTTCGGTGATACCAACGTGGTCACCATCCGGGTGACCGAAGATGGGCGTTACAGCCTTGTCCGGGAACAGGAAGGGGATACGGTTGCGGATGTGCTATCTTATGTGGAATATGAACCCAAAAACATGCTGGCAAGATTTCAGAAATTTGCCGAAAAGGCAGTGGGTAAACGAAGTATCACAGCGCAGGAACGCCGTAAGATCATGAAGGCCTATGAAACGGGGCTTCGCGGATATACCTATTTTATGCGATAAGAGAAGGAGCGTAACATGCCAAATGTGTTGATTATCGGTGCGGGCGGGGTAGGGCAGGTGGTGACCCACAAATGTGCTCAGGTACTGGAAGTGTTTGAAACCATTTGTCTGGCCAGCCGCAATATTGGAAAATGCAATCGCATTGCCGCGCAAATTTCAAGACCCATTCGAACTGCTCAGGTGGATGCGGATGATGTGGGCGCCCTGGTCAGCCTGATTCAAACTGAAAAACCGGACCTGGTGCTTAACGTGGCGCTTCCGTATCAGGATCTTCATATCATGGATGCTTGCCTTGAAACCGGGGTTCATTATCTGGATACGGCCAATTACGAACCGCCGGATGAAGCCCGTTTCTGTTACAGATGGCAGTGGGATTATTACGAGCGATTTCGGGACCGCGGCATCATGGCCCTTTTGGGTAGCGGTTTTGATCCCGGGGTGACCAATGTGTTCTGCGCCTGGGCGAAAAAAATGCATTTTGATGAGATCCGTGAACTGGACATCATCGACTGCAATGCCGGGGACCACGGCCAGCCATTTGCCACCAATTTCAATCCGGAAATCAATATTAGAGAGGTTACGGCGCCGGGGCGCTATTATCAAACGGGAGTATGGCGCAAGACCGCACCGCTGTCGGTTTCAAAAGAATTTGACTTTCCCGAAGGCATCGGGCAGAAGAAGATATATCTGATGTATCATGAAGAGTTGGAGTCTCTGACACGGTATATGCCGGGTATTCAACAGGCCAGGTTCTGGATGACGTTTTCCGATAATTATCTCAAGCACCTGGAGGTCCTTGAAAACGTCGGCATGACCCGCATTGACCCCGTCATATATGAGGGGCGGGAGGTCGTTCCACTGAAATTTTTAAAGGCCCTCCTGCCGGACCCAGGATCTCTGGGGCCGTTGACAAGAGGTCGTACCTGCATCGGTTGCCTTATCAAAGGCGTCAAGGATGGAAAAGAAAAACAGTACTATATTTACAATATTTGCGACCATGAAAAAGCCTTCAAAGAAGTGGGAAGCCAGGCCATCAGCTACACCACCGGTGTGCCCGCCATGATTGGTGCCATGATGGTACTCACAGGAAAATGGAGTGGAAAAGGGGTTTTCAACATGGAACAGTTTGATCCGGAACCCTTTATGAAAGAACTGCCTCGATATGGCTTGCCATGGACCGAAACAATCCTTTAGACTTGGACCTGGAAGGCGTTTCCACGCCTTGTTTTGTGGTGGATGAGCGGACGCTTCTGCAAAACCTGGCCATTTTGAAACATGTGCAAAATCGGGCCGGTTGCCGAATCCTTCTGGCACTGAAGGCGTTTGCCATGTTTCGTGTGTTTCCGCTTCTTCGAAAATCCCTGCATGGCGTGTGTGCCAGTTCTCCCCACGAGGCTCGACTGGGATATGAGGAATTCAAGGGTGAGGTGCACACCTTTGCCGCTGCCTACAGCGATGCTCAAATGCGGAAAGTGATGCGGTATTCCAATGTGGTGGTTTTCAATTCGTTTTCGCAGTGGAACCGCTTCAGACCCTTCCTTCAGAATGCTTCAAAAGATATCCAGTGTGGTATTCGTGTCAATCCGGAACATTCCGAGGGAAAAGTGCCGTTGTATGATCCCTGCGCGTTTGGGTCCCGCCTGGGGGTACGGCGGTCGCAGTTTGAGGGAGAGGATCTCACGGGAATTTCTGGGCTTCATTTTCACACCCTTTGTGAGCACAACGTCGATGCCCTTGAGCGTACCTTGCGGGTATTTGAAGAAAAATACGGATCATTTTTGAAAGGTATGAAGTGGGTCAATTTTGGTGGGGGGCATCACATTACACGTGCTGATTACGATGTGGAGCGGCTCTGCCGTCTGATTCTGGATTTCAAGAGCCGTTATTCGCTTCAGGTTTACCTGGAACCCGGTGAAGCGGTGGCACTGAATGCGGGCATTCTCATTACAACGGTTCTCGATATTGTGCAAAATGATATGCCCATTGCCGTTCTGGATACGAGCGTCCCATGCCATATGCCCGATGTTTTGGAGATGCCCTATCGGCCGGAGGTGGCCGGTGCGGGACTCCCGCAAGCGAAAGCCCATACCTATCGGTTGACGGGCCTCAGCTGTCTTGCGGGAGACGTGGCGGGGGAGTATTCTTTTGATCGTCCTTTGCATGTGGGCCAGCGGCTCGCTTTTCTCGACATGGCACATTATACCATGGTGAAAACCAATACTTTTAACGGTGTGACGCTACCGGAAATCGCCCTTTATGACCACAAAAGCGATTCCGTTAAGGTAATCAGGACATTCGGATACGAAGATTACAGGATGCGCCTGTCATGATCCGTCAGGATGATATGCGTAGCAAAGTCCTCCGATATCCCGCTTTTTTGACGTCGGAACTGGGTCAGGTGAACCCGGATCAGGCACTGTTTCATGTGATCCCCGTCCCGTACGAAAAAACCGTCACCTACGGAACAGGCACTCGGAAAGGCCCTGCCGCAATCCTCGAAGCTTCGCAGCAGTTGGAGCTATATGATGGAAAGGGCATTCCAGCTGAAAAAGGCATTTACACGGATACGGTGCATCTTTGCGGCGGAGAGGAGGATGCTGTTCTGGATGCTCTCGCCGTTAGGGTAGAAAGGATTCTTAAGAAAAAGAAGATTCCGTTGGTTCTGGGGGGAGAGCATACCATTACGACAGGCGTTTTAAAGGGGGCGGCCCGTTTACCGGGTTCGATCGGCGTGATTCAGTTCGATGCTCATGCAGATCTTCGAGATCGCTACGAAGGGTCCAGGTACAATCACGCCTGTGCCATGCGCCGTGTGCTGGAGATGGGGCACAGGCTTTTTCAGATCGGCACCAGAAGCCTTTCCATGGAAGAAGCGGTCTATCGAAAGAAGCGGGGAATCGGCACTTTGGACGCAAGGGATATCGCAAAGAGCGGTATTCCGGAGACAATTCTGCCTGAGAATTTCCCTGATCGTCTTTATTTGACCATCGATGTTGACTGTATGGACCCTTCCCTTATGCCGGCTACGGGTACACCGGAGCCCGGCGGAATGACCTGGTACCAGATGATGGAAGCGCTTTCAAGCGTCTGCCGCCAGAGAACGGTCATTGGCTTTGATGTGGTGGAGCTGGCTCCCATCACCGGTTTTCACGCGCCTGACTATACCATTGCAAGGCTCGTTTACCAGATGATGGGATTGATCTCCGGTTAGATGAGATGGCCCTATGGAATTACGTGTTCCTGTTTTGCCTAGGGAAGCGGAATTTTTAGTTCCGAATGGAGTGTTTTTATGGGTTTTTAGAATTTTGGGAAGATGATTGAGAGAGGAAATATGTTTTCAAGAACTTATTGTTCCGGTTCATAGGCAGGTGGGAAAAAGGCGTTCGTTATCCTAATATTCCCATTATATCAAATGATAAGCTGAGTTCAGAACAGTGAATAGATTTTCTCCAATGTGCTATTTAAGAACAGATGGGAATTGTAAGTTTCAAATTTGTTTAGTCCTGTTTAGAAGGACTGAATTTCATTATGTATCATACTTTTGGCATGCCTGTTGCTTTTAACAATCTGATCGGGTAGTGCAACAGTCACGTTTTTGGGCTGTTGCCCGATGGTTTTTCAGAACCATAGTGATCAAGCAGCCGTTTGAGAAAAGAGATGTCTCAAGGCACGTATTCGGGAATCGTGAGATGAAAGGAAGAACAAAATGGATTTTGATGATAATGCCTCCGAAATGATGATCTCAGGTGTTGTCATGGCCGTTGAATGGGACGATGACGACGATGTGACGGAGATCGAAATTTCAACCGATGATGACAACTATTATGTGGAAAAAAATGCCCTGTGGGAAGAATTGGTTGATTTCTGTGACACTCAGGTGGAAGTGACGGGCATTGTTACGGAGGAAAAAGACGGTACCAAGCAGGTTCTTGTTACCAGTTATGAAACTTTGGACGACATCGATTATGACGAAGAAGAAATTGAATATGACGATGTCTATGAGGAGTGGCGTTTCGAGAGCGAAGAAGAGGAAGACGAAGCCCGCTATCCATAAAGTGATTCGCATTTCTCAAACAGGTATGTGTGTCGGCGATAGATCAAAATACCTTCCCGGTAGAGGGTCTCCGCTGTGTTGTTTCTTAAAAATACCAAATTACCATGCTGCCAATTGGAGTCCAGACAATGCGGGATCAGACGCTTTATTGCATTCAGTGTGACAGTCCGTTTATATTTACTGCAGCCCAGCAGAAACGTGTAAAATCGCAGGGGTTTGATGCGCCCAAAAGGTGCCCTGAATGTCGAAAGCACAAACAAAAGTCGGGCAACTCGGAAAACAAGCGAAAAAAAAGAGGTCGAAGAGAAATGGAACCCTGGGAAATCGTCGAAGACGATGATTAGTCGCGAAAAACGTTCTAAACTTTAGAGCGGCACCTGTGGGAAAGAATCATTGACCTTCCCATGTGTTTCAGATTTATCAATACATGTCTTCCGGGAGCATGGCAGGAGGCGTTTCTTCTTTTTCCGGTCGTTCATCGACCATACCCTCCGTGGGCATGCACTCATTTTTCCTTCTTTATCATCTAACATACACCTATGGGGAAACCCGGAACCTTAAATTCTTTCTCCAAATGAAAAAGGATTCCCGGATTCCTTTTTGAAGGCGTTCTCCAATTTCTTGGTATGCTGCGCTCAAGAAAAGCATGCTTGGGAAAATAAACGATAAAAAAGGCTGTTCCTCCGGTCAAAGAAGCGGAAAAATGTTTTTGGCACAAATATAGCATGATGGAAAAAGTTTTTAGACACGAATGACGTCTTGGCATTGAACCGTAAAATAACGCAATGGTAATTCAAAATGGGGCATCCGTTAGAAAGGCGAAAAATAACAGCAAAAGGAATTCTGCTTCCCTCGGAATGGGATGACAATGGCGCTGTTCTCGCATTGACGTTTTTTACCCATGACGAAGATGAATACAAGGTCAAAGGAAAGGAATTAATGCCTGAACTGCTTGGGGTTTTGCGCCAGGAGCTCTTTATTGAAGGATATTTGAGGTGGGAAGAAGGTGAAAAAATGATCCAGATAACCGCTTTCAGTCCCTTTGGTATTCTGTGAGCATGGCGATGACTTGCGGCGAACGGTTTAAAAAGACACATGGTTGATACAGTGAAATGCAGTGCGGCCTCAAGCCTCAATCTTCTGGATGGTGCTATTTCCCAGGAACCGATCATCGCTCCGGAACTGGACACGCAGAAACGGCTGGCGGCTGATCCTTTAGAACCCCTTGAAATGAGGTTGGAAGCCTACGAGGACATCGTAGAATCTGAAGTGGGTGACACAAGTTTGAGCAGATCAAGGAATATCGAGCGAAGTGTGGGTCTGCGACAGATCTATCTGAAATTCGAGGGGGGCAACCCCACTGGTGCCCAAAAGGACCGTATCGCTTTTGCGCAAGCGCTCGATGCTTTGAGACGAGGATTTGACGCCATAACGGTGGCCACCTGTGGAAATTACGGCGCTGCCATGGCCATCGCTTCATCCATGGCGGGCCTTCAGTGTATTGCCTATATCCCTGAAGGATATCACACGCGGCGTATTCATGAAATGAGCTATTTCGGGTCTGAAATTGTCCGGGTTCAGGGAAATTACGAGGATGCCGTGTTCGCATCAAGGGCGAGGGCCGATGCCGATGAAATTTATGATGCGAATCCGGGAGGCGCCAATACTGCCATTCAATTGAAGGCTTATGGGGAAATCGCCTACGAAATCTACGATGAATTGCGGGATGCGCCGGCGGTTGTGGCCGTACCGGTTTCCAACGGCACAACCCTTGCCGGTATCTACAAAGGGTTTATCAGCCTGTACCGGCGCGGCAAGACCTCTCGAATCCCCAGAATGGTGGCGGGTTCTTCTCATAATAAAAACCCGATCATTCGTGCCTGGGCAAAAAATACGCCTTCATGCGAGGACCTTTCCCCCGACCGTATTCGAGAAACGCCCGTCAATGAACCGCTCATTAACTGGCATGCCATCGATGGTGATCACGCCCTTTCAGCCATTCGCCATACCGACGGCTGGGCTTCCAACGCCAGCGATCGTAATATGGTGACCTATGCGCGAATGATTCGAGAAAAAGAGGGGCTCAACGCCCTGCCTGCTTCCACCGCCGGGTTGATTGCCCTGCTTGAAAAACACCGAAAAAACCCGCTGCCGGGAGACCGGTACGTGGTCATCCTTACCGGGAGGAACCAATGAAAAATCAATTTGATGGAAACGCCATCGTCTATTGCGAAGGCGCCTTCGGTACCCCCAGTGGAAAGACGGCCCATGGTCTGGTACGTCGCACCGAGCGTTATCGCGTTCTGGCGGTGGTGGATTCGAATCATGCAGGTGCGGATGCCGGTATGGTGCTGGATGGCAAAAAAAATCTAATCCCCATTTATAACAGCGTAACCGATGCGGTCAGCACCTTTAATGGCAGTTCTTCCCATCCTGCTACCCATCTGGTCGTCGGCCTGGCGCCGGATGGAGGCCGTCTTCCTCCAGATGCCCGGAAGGATGTGCTTTTGGCCCTGGAAAAGGGTCTCAATGTGGATTCCGGCCTTCACGATTTTCTTTCCGAAGACCCGGAAATGCAGGCTCTGGCTGAGAAAATGGGAGTGCGTATCCGGGACGTGCGAAAGGCGCCCGAAAGAAGGAATCTTCATTTTTTCAGCGGAAAGATCGAGGAAGTGTCATGCCTAAAGGTGGCGATTCTGGGAAGCGATTCCGCCATTGGAAAACGGACCACCGCCTTGATTTTGCGCGATGCAATGCAGGCCGCCGGTTATGCCGCCCAACTCATCGGAACCGGGCAGACCGCTTGGATGCAGGGCGTCCGGTACGGTATAATCCTGGATTCCCTCGTCAACGATTTCGTGTCCGGCGAGATAGAGCATGCGGTCTGGCAGGCGTGGCAAGAGGCTCATCCCCAAGTTATTCTACTGGAAGGGCAGGGAAGTCTCATGAACCCCGCATATCCGGGCGGATTCGAAATTCTTGCGGCGGGGCGGCCGGATGTGGTGGTGCTGCAGCATGCGCCCAAGAGGCTTGAGTATGACGGATTTCCCGGCTATCCCATGCATTCCCTGGAAAAGCAGATCCAGGCCATTGAGCTGCTGTCTGAAAAACCGGTTGTAGCCGTTACCTTGAATCACGAAGGGTTTTCACGTGAAGAAATTCCCGATTGCTGCGATAACATAAAGCGGGATACCGGCGTTCCCGCCTTTGATGTCCTTCAAAACGGCGCCGAGGGACTGGTGGACATTCTGAAACCATTCATAAGATAACAATTGACGAGGAAAACATTGGCTGAAGCAATTGAAGCCCGGAAGGGAGGGGCCGAAATGGATCCTTTCCAGGCGTTGAATGTCATTGAACGGTTGGAAGTGGGGCCGGTAGCGCTTGAAAAGCGCCGTCTCACAGCACCTTACCGGGTCACCCGAAAAGGCGAAACTCACGAAACGGGACTCATTTACAAGTTCGAAGAAGACGTCTTTGATGCCAACCATGTCGCCGCCCGTAATCTGGGCTGCATGATGGCCGTTCAACCGGCACTTAATTATGGATTGTTTTGCCGGGAGATTGTTTTTTGGGGTCAGTTTGACAAGGATGATCGCCGGTTTATTCGCGAGATGATTGCAAACACGGCTCGTGAGATCTATGTAAAGAAATTTTTGGAACCCAATCCCTTTTTGAGAGGCGAGGCGGCCGAACTGTCTCCTGTGAAAAAGGAAGGCTATCTCCTTTCAAATCTCGTCTTCAAACATGTGGGACCTTCAAGAGTCGATGCTTCAGAAAGTGATAGCCCCTGGGGCAAGAGCGGGAAGGAAAACGCGCGTTATGCTGTTCTGTCCAGCGGCGGAAAAGACAGCCTTTTAAGTTTTGGTTTACTGAACGAAATGGGGGTGGAGTTGCATCCTGTTTTTGTGAATGAATCAGGAAGACACTGGTTCACCGCACTCAATGCCTATCGCCATTTTAAGGAAACCATCCATAACACGTCACGGGTCTGGACCAACTCCGATCGTGTGTTCAGCTGGATGCTGCGGCATCTCCCTTTTGTTCGACAGGATTTTGCCAGTGTCCGATCCGATGAATATCCCATTCGACTCTGGACGGTGGCGGTCTTTATTTTCGGAACGCTACCTCTCTTGCTGAAAAGGGGCGTCGGGCGTCTGGTGATCGGAGATGAATACGATACGACGAGGCGTTTCTCTTTTAAAGGGATCACCCATCATGATGGCCTCTTTGATCAGAGCCGGTATTTCGACAACGCACTCACCCGCTATTTTCACCGGAAGGGATGGGGCATCAGCCAGTTTTCCATTCTGCGGCCGTTGTCGGAACTGCTGATTGAAAAGATCCTGGTTGAACGGTATCCTGAGTTGCAGCGGCACCAGGTTTCCTGTCATGCCGCCCATAAAGATGGAGAGAGGGTCAAGCCCTGCGGTCGATGCGAAAAGTGCATGCGGATCATTGCACTGTTGCGGGCGCTCGATGCGGATGCAGGTGCGTGCGGATACACACCTGTACAGGTGGATCGAGCGCTCATGAATGTTACGGAAAAAGGAATTCATCAGGAAGCTGAAGGCATACGACACCTGGCTTTTCTGCTTCAGCGCAAAGGATTACTGGCGGAAGGGCGAATGGGGGAAGTGCGGGCAGGGGAGCGTTCCGAGATCATGAAACTTCGCTTTGACGGAGAAAGGTCGCCGCTGGACGGCATACCACTTGAAATCAGAGCGCCTCTTCACCGCATCTGTATGGCCCATTCAGAGGGTGCCGTCAAGCGGCACGGCCGTACCTGGGTAGAATTGGATCTCTGGACGGACGGGGACATGACCCGTCCTTATCCCTTTGAACATCTTAACCCGACGCCGTCCCAGGTGGAAGGATCAGGGTCCGACGGTGAAATAAAGCAGCACCTCTTGGGGGAACTGACCTGGCCGGAGGCGAAACGCCGTTTTGAGGAAGTGGATGTGGCGCTTCTTCCGGTCGGTGCCATTGAGCAGCATGGTCCGCACCTGCCGCTGGACTGCGATGCATTTGATGCGGATTATCTGGCAAAAGCCGTGGCAGAGCAATGTGCGTCTCCCAGGCCGCTGGTGCTTCCTCTGGTCTCTTACGGTGTTTCCTATCATCATGAGGATTTCAGCGGCACGCTCAGTGTCAACCCCGAAACGCTTTCCCAAATGGTCTATGATATCGGTATGAGCGCCGTCCGGCACGGTATCACCAAGCTGGTAATCGTGAACGGTCACGGCGGGAACAGCCCGGCCCTTCATTTCGCGGCCCAGATGATCAACCGTGACGCCCACATTTTCACCTGTGTGGATACGGGAGAGAGCAGTGACCCGGATATTTACGCCATGGCCGAGACCCCCAATGATGTGCACGCGGGCGAGATCGAAACGAGCACCACCCTGGCAACGCGTCCCCATATGGTTCGTTCCGGCAAGATCAGAAAGTTTGTCCCGCGCTTTTCCAGCCGTTACCTCGACTTTACTTCCAGACGAAGCGTGGGATGGTATGCCCACACCTCAAAAATTTCATCTTCAGGCGTCATGGGTGATCCCACAAAGGGCAGCGTTGAAAAAGGGGAACGCATCTGGAAGGTGATGATTGAAAACCTGGCGGCCTTTGTTCAGGAACTGCAGCGGTTGAGCCTGGATGAAATCTACCAGAAGAGGTATTAGCGCCTGTGAAAATTGTTCAAATCGAGGCCCTTTCGGTCGCACTTTCGATGAACGAGCCGTACCATATCGCTTATGAAACCGTCAGTGAAACCACCAATATTTTCCTGCGTATTGAGACTTCCGGGGGAATCAGCGGGTATGGGTGTGCGGCACCCGATGAACCTGTCACCGGCGAAAAGGCGGATCTGCTGCCGGGAGCCGTTGATTCCGTCATCGTACCGACCCTTAAGGGATCCGACCCTCTCAGGCGCACCCGTTTGATGCAGCAACTGAGAGTCCATCTGAAACATATGCCGTCCCTTTTGGCTGCGGTGAACATGGCGCTTCTGGATATTCTTGGAAAGAGCTGCGGACTCCCCCTGTGGAAGATTCTGGGAGGTTTTCGGGATCGCATCAGAACCAGTGTCACAATCGGCATTCTTCCGGAGAAGGAAACCCTTGAACGGGCCGTTTTCTGGAAAGCACAGGGGTTTCGTGCGCTGAAGCTCAAAGGGGGTCGTCATGTGGATGGGGATATTGCTCGGCTCCTTCGAGTAAGGGAGGCTGTGGGTGCGTCTATGGAATTACGCTTCGATGCCAACCAGGGGTTTACGCTGGAAGAATCGTTGCGATTTTTCGCTGAAACGAGGAAGGCCCGTTTGGAACTCATCGAACAACCTACCCCCAGAACCGCACCGGAACTTCTGAAACATGTCACGCGAAAGGTCTCCATTCCGGTGATGGCCGACGAAAGCCTCATGACCCTGAGGGATGCCTTCCGTATTGCCCGCGGGGATCTGGCCGATATGGTGAATATCAAGCTCATGAAGGTAGGGGGTATTGATGAAGCCATGCAGATCAACGCCGTTGCCAAGGCAGCGGGACTGGAAGCCATGGTGGGATGCATGGACGAATCCGCCCTGGCCATTGCGGCAGGTCTTCATATGGCTCTGGCGTGTCCCAATGTCCGATACGCGGATTTGGATGGCCATCTGGACTTGAAAAACGACCCGGCAGCCGGAGCCGTCATATTGCGAAAAGGCATTCTTTTCCCCACGGAAAAGCCCGGATTGGGAGCAGATTCTCAACTGGGGAGTGTGCTTTTCTGAGCCATGAAGAACCAAATGTTCCGCTTTTGAAATGGAAGAACCCGTGGTTCCGAATTTTTTTCTAAAGAGTTGTTTTCCCTGAACAGTAGCGTTTGCTGATCACCATTGGGGCTGGTTTCCGATTCGGACACCCATGACCTCAAGGGTTCCCGAAACCACCATGAAAACATTGGGGTCGATACTTCGAATGAGCCGTTTCAAGCGCGGCAGTTCCTGAAAAGCGACCACCGTGTATATAATCTGGACTTCCTGTCCGGAATATCCGCCTTTCCCTTTAACGATTGTGAGGCCGCGGTGTACAAGGGTAACGATTTCCCGGGATATTCTTTCCCATTGCGGTGAAATGATCATTACCGCCTTTCTCTGGCTCAGACCCATTACGACCAGATTGATGATATAGGAGCTGACAAAAATGAAGATCAGCGTATAAAGTGCCGCATCCAGAGAAAAAAGTATTGCTCCCACCAAAAGAACCAGGCTGTTCATGGACAGCATGGTGGTACCCAGGCGAACGGAGAACCGTTTTAACAGGATCACGGAAAGGATGTCCAGCCCACCTCCTGAGCCCAGGGACCGCAATGTAATCCCAGCACCCAAGCCGGTAATGATTCCCGCCAGAATGGCACTCAGGATTTTGTCATGAACGGGCACCAGAACGTTTATCCATTGGAGTGCGCCACTGAAGAACAGCATTCCCCCGATACTGTAGAAGAAGAAGCGGCGACCCACATAGAACCACCCCAGCGCAAAAATTGGGATGTTTAAAGTAAGATAGATGGCACTCATGGGAAAAGGAGGAAACAGATAGTGAATAACAAGGGCCACACCGGTAACTCCGGCGCCGAAAAACTGTTGGGGCAAAAGTATGCCTTTTACGGCAACAGCACAGATGGTGCTGCCCACAGCCATGAGAAGGAGATTCCATAGAACCTGCTTGGTGAACCCTTTTATCGAGCTTGTTGAAATTGGTTTTGGTTGCATTTTGTTCTTTTCTGTCCTTGTTTTTTCATGTTCAAGGAAATCTTCGAGAGAATCCCGCTACTTCTTACCAGCTTTATGCGATATGTGTGCCAGTAAAGCCTATTTTCGGATAAATTATTTCATGAACTTCAGAAACTTCAAAATGGTCATTCCGCAATTCTGAGAGAACGGGTGTTTTCAACTTCACCGCTCGGATTATTCATTGACAAAGCCGGAAAGGGTGAACAAAAATGCTGTTTAGGTTCTCCGTCGGTGCAACCTTTCACATTTCATTTTCCAAATACCCTGAGGGTTCTCACTGACGAAACGGAAAGGAGTGATAAAGATGGAAAGACACTTGCTTGTGACGGTCAGTGAAAAGCATGATAATCTGTTCGGTGTCCGGTTTTTGGGAAGTTTTTTTGAAGAAAAGAAGGGGATGAAAGTGGCGCTTCTGTATTTGACGCCTCGACCTCCGGGCAGATTTGAGGCAGATATCGATACAGAACAGCGCATTAAGAAATCGGAAGCCAAAGGGAATAAGGCGCTCAGAAATGCAAAAACCGACCTTCTGAAAACCGGGTTTGAAGAGGAACAGATCAGAACGAAGCTCCGTCCCGCCAGGATCGGTAAAGTAAATGAAATCATTCAGGAAGGATCCGAAGGGAAGTACGATGCGGTTGTGTTGGGGCGAAGAGGCCTTTCCCGACTGGAGGAAACCTTTGATGAAAGCGTCAGCAGCACGTTGTTTGATCAGGAGTGGGGCTTTCCCCTCTGGATCTGTCGAAACCCGGATACGAAACGAAAAGATGTACTGGCCTGCGTGGACGGTTCCGATGCTTCCCATCGCATGCTGGACCACGTGGGGTTCATTCTGGGTCAGGCCATTCATCAGAATGTGACCCTGCTCACCATTTCGAAGAAGGGAACGGTGGGAGATAAGGATGCCGATGAGGTGCTTCATGACAGCAAGAAAGCGCTGATGGAAAATGGCATCCCAGCGGAACGGATCCATTATCAGGTGATTCCCGAAACCAATGCCGGAAGAGCGATCATGAGGGAAGCGAGTGCCAGGCATTTCGCAGCCGTAGCTGTCGGCCGGACGGGGAAGGCCACGGGGTTTTTGAAGAAGATTTTCGTGGGGTCTGTCAGTCGCACCCTATTTCAGGAGCTTGAAGGGGCCTCTCTCTGGCTGGCTTGATGATGATCGAGGGTGTGACCTTAAGGTTTTTCATTGAATCGACGATTGTGATACTCAACGTTTAATGGAGCGGTAGATATCGGTGTATGCTTTTGCCGAGCGATCCCATGAAAAATCCATTTTCATGCCGTTCTGCATCAGTTGCTCCCAAACCGGACGCTTTCTGTAGAGACGCACCGCTTCCTGAACGGACTGAAGAAAATCTAAAGCATCATAGGAATAGAATTTGAATCCGTTTCCCTCACGGGTGGGCGGATCAAAGGATAAAACCGTGTCTTCAAGGCCACCCGTTCCCCTTGCCACGGGAACCGTTCCATATTTAAATGCATACATCTGGGTGAGCCCGCACGGTTCGTAGAGGGAAGGCATGAGAAAGATGTCACTCCCCGCAATCATACGATGGGCCAGGTTTACGTCAAATCCGGTCCTGAGTGCCATCCGTCCCGGGAATCGGTTTTGGGCTTCACTCAGCGCATGGGAGATCCACGCCTTTCCGGAACCCAGGATCACCAGCCCGGCCCCCGTTTCCATAATACCGTCAATTGCCGACAACAGAAGATCGAACCCTTTTTGCTCATCAAGCCGGCTGATGATGCACAGAAGCGGCGCTTCCATGAGGTTTGCGTCAAGGTGCAGTTCACGGAGCAGGGCGGCTTTGCACCGGCCTTTGCCCGTCGTATCTCGAAGTGTGTAATGGGTTTCGATATGCGGATCCGTTTCCGGGTTCCAGATGCCGTAATCCACGCCGTTTAAAATACCTCGAACATCGCCGCCCCGGCTTCTGAGAACGGCGGCCATGGCCATGCCGCCTTGGTCGGTCTGAATTTCCCTTGCGTATGTGGGGCTCACCGTGGTAACGGCGTGGGCGTAAACGATGCCGGACTTCAACAGGCTGAAACTTCCCCAATACTCCAAACCGTCCGCATGGTAAAACTGGGAGTGGGAAAGCCCGGTGACCCATAGGCGATCGCTCCCGAAATTTCCCTGGTAGCCCAGGTTGTGAATGGTAAATACCGTGGGCATCCCGGTGAGGTTCGGCCAGTCCCAGTAAGGGCCCTTTAAAAGGGCCGGAATGAGGCCTGTCTGCCAATCGTGAAGGTGCAGGAGGTCCGGGGTGATGGAGAGCGCGTTGGCCAGTCTCAGGGCGCCGTGGCAGAAAAATGAAAACCGCTCAAGATTATCGTAATAATCCCCATGACGGTTGCCGTACAGGTTGGGACGATTAAAAAGATCCTCGCGATCGATGAGATAAACGCGGACCCCCTCCTCCGTCTCCCCTTCCAGTACGTCGGTGGGGAGCATTGCGTTTCCCAGGGGCACCGGCATATTACCGATGACGGGCCGCCATGAATACCCGCTTTCAAGGATCGTCCGATAGGCGGGCAATACCAATGCCGCTTCAACACCTTGTCGCACCAGCGCCGGGGGAAGGGATCCCGCCACATCGGCCAAACCGCCGGTTTTGGCAAAAGGGACCGCCTCTGAAGACACCATAAGGACTTTCAGGTCAGCCAAATTCACCCCCGGAATGTCAGGATTGTTGAGCGCCTTTAGCGGCTGATTTTTCATCCCAGACTCTGATGAGGTACTTTTTGTTGGCTTCAAACTTTGAAGCTTGATCTTCCACCAGTTTTTCCGCCTCAACGGAATTCATTTCCCAGCTCTGCCGTACAAAAGAAGCCACTCTGGCGTAATATAGCGGCGTCATAACATCCAGAAGCTTCATACGGTTGACTTTCCAGGAATGAAAAGTGGCGGCCAGCTCGTAGAGCAGTTCAACCCATGTTTCCGTTTGCAGATGAAAATCGTCGGCACTCATTTGAAAAGCCTTTTCAATTTCCTTTATACAACCCTTCGAAAAGATGCTTTTCCAAAGCGGAAAAAATTGGCTGTAACCCGCTTTGAACAGTTCGACGATGCCTTCAAGATTCACGTTGATGGGTTCCGGCTCGCTGGCACCGGCAAAACCGAAGGTTTCAACCGGCTCGCTGCCTTCAATCCGTTTCCAATAGTCCTCATATAGTTCCATTTGGGAGAAAAGGGCCGAGAGCACCTGTCGAAACATGGGTCCCAGATGCTGGCCTGGATCTTTGGCATCGTGGATTTTAACTCCCAGATTGGACTGGCAAATGCGGAAGCCCTGCGTAATGGCGCTGGTGGTCATCCAGATGTCGATGCCGAAACGGGCCACATCCGTGTCCCAAACATCCTGTTCGATATAAAATTTGGCCAGGTCTCCGGAAATGGCGAAATCGCCGCCGATGGGCTGTCGTATCTGCTTTCCGTAAAGAGCACGCGTGAGGTTATAAACGATGTTGTTGGTAATGGTGCCGTCATATTTATGCCTTACATAAACCGGTGCTACGAATTGGAAGCCTTTTTCCAGAACCGGATCCAGCAGGTATTTTACCCAGTCCGGCGTGATGCTGCGAAGGTCGGAGTCCACCATGGCGCAGACCTTGACATCCAAGCGATCCGCTGCTTCAAATAGAGATCTCAGAGCGGTTCCTTTTCCGCCGGGTCCGCGATAAATAGAAACCAGTTTTTCCTGCCAGGGCTTCAGTTGAAAGTCTTTGGCCACCTCACGGGTATCGTCCGTGGATCCACCATCGGCCACAAAAATCACACTGCGCATGCCCTTGTTGTGCGCCGCCAGACCGTGGCTTACCATCTGAATGACGTGGGCAATGGTGGCCTCATTGTTGTAGCAGGGAATACCCACTAAAATATCCGCCGACCGAATTTCTTCAATCCGCTTGGATGTGTAGGCCCGCATGGCTGTATTGTAACGCATTGTTGTCCCTCCGTTTATCACTTTTACCACAATATTCGTTTTTCGCCAGTATGCTGTTCGGGTGAGTCAAACAAAGAACTTTGCGTTCACCTCTAACAATATCCGGGAATGTTTGCAATATCCTGTTTGGAAATTGCCATTTGATTTTTTCTCATGATAACATTACGCTTTGAGACATCTCGAATTCGGACACTTCAAACTAACATCATAGCATTGTCCGCAAGAAATGCAAAGTGGTAGGTTTTTTTAGGAAGGTTTCGAGGTTTTTATCCATTGAATTCGGGGTTAAATGCTTGGAGGCGCAACCTTTGGCTTCAATTGAAATGGAAGGGGATTCATCAAGACATGGGGCGAAGGATTTGTTGACCATCTCTCTATCATCAACTGGGCCGGTCGGTTTTCAGGGGGCATTGCTGGCGGCTCTCCCGGTACCTTTCATGTTCGCATATGTGAATGCCGTCCAATGGTTTCCGGCGCTGTGGCGTTTAAGTGCAGCCTCAGCTGCTGCCGCTTCGTGTGTTTTGTGCGCCGTGATGCTGTTTCGCCATCCGCTTATGGGGAGACTTTTCGGTGGATGCGCTGCGCTATTCAGCTGTTTGGCCGCACTTCCTTACCTTATTGTGGATCCTTTTGCCGCATTGGTGGGTCTGGTTTGTCTCATCAGTATTGCGTTTTTGCTGCTTGATTTCAGTCCCCATGCAGTGGTTGGAACAAGGACCAAGACGGGGGAAAACCTTCAGCGTGCACAATGGGCCGCCGTAACGGTTTTGGTCACCATCTGCCTTTCCTGGGTGACCTCAAACAGTACCCCGTCTTTCGTAATTCGGTTCACCATAACGGGTTCCACTCTGGCAGCCCAGCTGTTGTTCATCCATTGGGCATGGCAGCGGAAAAGAGGACCTTTGAGAGTCCTTTCAATGAGCATGGGCTTCTTGTTCACGGGTTTGCTTGTGGTAACGTTTTTCGTTGGATATACGCGGGCCCTGGCAATGGTCTTCGTTTTGTCATCATTTGTCCTGTTTTACCGTTCAAGGGCCATGCGACCGGCACGGGAGCATGGATGGGACGCACTTTTCAACCACCCGGCGCGTCTGTTGCTCTGTACCTTTCTCTTTCTCTGTTTTGTGGGTACATTGTTGCTGCTTTTCCCCAGCGTCAGCTCGGAAGGAGGGATTGTCCTGGTAGATGCCGCATTTACCGCTGTGAGCGCCGTTTGTGTTACCGGCCTGATCGTTCTCGATACCCCTCATGCATTTACATTTTTAGGCCAGGCCTTGATCCTGTTGCTGATTCAACTGGGTGGACTGGGTATTATGAGCATCGCCGCCGTTGCCATTCATGTCATGGGCCGGCGGTTGAGTCTGCGGCAGGAACGTCTTTTGACCGCCATGACGGACATCGACCACAAACACCTGTTGGATGTACTGGTCCGGATTCTGAAATTCACGTTTGTTGCGGAAGGTATCGGCGCCTTGATTCTATTGGGGCTGTTTTATGGTTCGGGAGACGCTATTTTACCGGCCATTTGGCGCGGTTTGTTCACGGCCGTGTCCGCGTTTTGCAACGCCGGTTTCGCTCTTCAGAGCAACAGCTTGATTCCCTACCGGAGCAATCCGCTCATTTTGCACTCGGTGGCGGCCCTCATCATTTTAGGCGGCATGGCTCCCGCGACCAGCCTGATCGCACCAAAATGGTTGATGGGCCGGAAAATTCCCGTTGCCCCCCGTATTGCGTTGACCACAACCGCCGTTTTGCTGGTGTCCGGAATGCTCTTTTTCCTGGCCTTTGAATGGAACGGTGTATTATCCGGTTTATCCATTATGGATAAACTCCATAATGCGTGGTTTCAATCCGCCACGCTTCGTACGGCGGGATTCAATTCGGTGGATGTGGCAGGGATCATCAGTCCCACATTTATGGTGATGATTTGTTTCATGTTTATCGGCGGGAGTCCGGGAGGGACGGCCGGAGGCGTCAAAACAACCACCATGGGTATCCTGGTAATGACATTCTGGGCCAACATCAACAACCGTAAGAGCATCATCTTTCAGAATCGAAGGTTGCCTTCCGCAACCATCCACCGCGCCATAACCATTGTTATTTGTGTGGCGGTAGTCTGGTTTGCGGTGGTCCTGATGCTGGACGTGACGCAGGAAATATCCGGCCGCGACATTGTTTTCGAAGTTACCTCCGCCATCGGGACCGTGGGGCTTTCCACGGGCGCCACCCTCAAGCTTGATGAGATCGGAAAAGTAATTATCATGATAGCCATGTTCGCAGGGCGCATCGGGCCCATGACACTCTTCATGCTCCTGAGCGAAGATGTGTCTGTACCGGAGTCCAGTTGCCCGGATGTGAAAATCAATTTGACCTGATATAAGGAGTGCATGAAAATGGCGCAACAGATATTGGTCATCGGGCTAGGTCATTTCGGCATGTCCCTGGCCCAGACCCTTTCGGAAAAAGGGGCAGAAGTGCTGGCGGTGGATTTCCGCAAAAGCCTGGTTGATGAAGCATCCACCTTTGCGGCGGAAGCGCTGGTGGCGGATGCCGCCGACGAAAAACAGCTGGCGGGTCTCGGCCCGAGCAAAAGAGATGCCGTGGTGTGTGCCATCGGCGATGATTCTAAAGAATCGTCCATTATCTGCACTGCTCTGCTCCGTCAGATGGGTGCCCCTTTTGTTGTCTCACGGGCCAACGATAAAATGCACCAGCGTATCTTACAGCTGGTAGGCGCCCATCAGATCATCAATCCGGAACAGGAATTCGGCAGGCGTTTCGCCAATCGCCTGTTGTATCGCCATATTATTGCTGAAACACCAATTGGAGACGACCTGCATCTTACGGAGATTCTCGTTCAGCCGTCGATGGTGGGGAAAAATCTGATCGCCCTTGCGCTTCCAAAACAGTTTGGCATTATGGTGGCGGCCATTCGTCGCGGTACTTCGAGCCGTCTGATTCAGCCCTCCCCGGAAGAACCGTTGCAGGAGGAGGATCGCCTGGTGATCGTTTCCACGGAAGCCGCCATCCCCAGATTGATGGAGGGTGTATAACCATGAAGATCGCACAGTCCGTTCGCACGGGGGCATGGCTGTTAATCGCGCTTAACCTTCTAATGGCGCTGGGGGCCATCTGGATTTTCATGCGCATGGCGCCGGCCATCGAGATAATCATTGAACGAAATGAGCGATCTCTGGAGGCATGCGAAGAAATGCTGGCGGCGCTGGCCATGATCAGCCGCAACGCTCAGGCGGATCGCATGTTGAAGGCAACCTTTGAAAATGCCCTGAAACGGGCTCAAAACAACATCACGGAAAAAGAAGAACCGGCCGTTCTGGAAATCATCAACGCGGACTTTAACGATGCGTTTCTGGGAGACCGGACTGCTCAGCAGAAAACAGTGGCAGCCATTGTTCTTCTGGGAAAAATTAATCGAGAGGCAATGGTTGCTGAGGATCATCGCGCCAAACAGTTTGGAAACGCCGGCGCCTGGGGCATGGTATTCATGTCCGCCAGTGTTTTCTTTGCAGGCATGCTCTTAAAACGAAGGCTCTCAAGAAATCTGGTGACACCCCTGGAGGAAATCCATCAGGTGATGTCCGCCCACCGAAACGGGGACAACATGCGTCGATGTACCGGGCCCCACCTTCCCGCGGATGTGCAGCAGGTTTACAGTGGTATCAATGGGCTTCTGGATCGATATCAGTCTCAAGCCGATCCAGGCAAAAAGGTCGGGAACCATTGAAGGGATTAACCCCAAAAACAGATTTTGCATTTCATTGCGCCGAATCTGCTCATAGGAAAGAACAAGGCCCGGTTCGTTATTCAATTGGTTGTTCCACCCTTTTGGAACATTCAGGCCGAGCAGGGAATGCCAGAAATTCTGCACATTCTCAGCAAACGAATCGGGCCCCAACATGCCGATTTCCAAACCGAGTTTGTCACACCGCCGACTTCCCTGATTGGCTTCAATCCCAAAGCCCGCATAGAGCCAACTCGCATAGGGCCGGTCATGGGGAACCCATTGCACCGCCGTCGTATCCTCCGGGGTGTAGATGTTCCGCCCCACAGACAGACTTACACGGGTTTCAAAAGCGTCGGCTGAATCCGGGGATTTATTCTGGAAGCCAAGCCACTTGATCTGGCCGACCTCATCGGTTAGCCACCTGATGGGACTGCTCAACCATTCCATGCGCGTGCCGTGGCTAATCCGGTGCGTTTTTTATTTCATGGTCGTATGGGCCTATGATACAATAAATAAATTGTCTTGCGCTGCACCACATGCTTTGTTGCTGAACGATGATTAGGAAGAAATCCAATGCGGTAATGACCCCGGCGGATTTTGAAGAAAGGGGACAGTTATGAAAATCCTTGTACCCATCGCCCACTCCGTGCCTGATCGTGGCACAGTGGGCTATGTTCTCAACATCGTGGAACGCAACGGGAATGGAAAAAACAGACATCCCAGTTGTTATGATTCCGAAATGGGTGACGGCCGGGGAGAAATCGTCGCTGAATGGTGGACCAAACGCTTGATCGAGAATTGGAAAAAGGGCCTCCAAAGATGAGCAGCGCCAATCATTATTCCGTGAGGCCGCCGCGTTCTGATGAGGATCTGGCCCGGATGGTTGTCAGCGCGGCCAAGGCAACACAAGTTGACGGTTCTGGAGTCCGCCGTCATGGTCCCTTGTAAAATTGGACATGCGGCAAGGCGCGGAAAACGCATAGGGGCCATTTTATGATCGGGGACTCTCTCAGAATCCTCGAAGGAAGTAAGCAACTGCTTCCCAATCCTTTTCAAATTCACGAAAAGACCAACCGCATGTTGACAAACCCCGAAATTCACGATGCCCTTGTTGAATTGTCAAAACTCGATGGCGCCTTTGTTGTCCGTGGCGATGGTTTTATCCAGGCCGCGGGCGTTTTCTTAACATCCCCGCCCTCCGAAACTGAACTGGCTTCCGGTCTCGGAACACCACATGCTGCCGCTGCCGCTGTTATGATGTGCACGACGGCGACGTCAATCGTTGTCTCAGCCACCGACGGGCAGGTAAGGGGGTTTTCGGGTGGTAAGATGGTTATCGAAATAGATCCGGAGATTGCACAAGGGCACATTAGCATGATTGAATAAGGTTTTTTGAATTGATCATATGCGCTGACGTCTTATAGGGTGAGCAAGCTTCACGCCCTTTCTGCCGAAGAGTTCACAAAATCGCTTTTAGGAAAGGATTCTTAACCCGGGAAACAATCGAGACGCCTCCAGCCACCGCTGAAATCGACGAAGCAGAAGATTTTTTTGGCTCGATTCTCAGCGTCATCCATCGATTAAATTGTCGCTATTTTGTCTGAAAAGAGGTTGAATGTGACTGAAACCATAAGGGAAATATTTAAGCGTAAGCTCGTCCCTGTAGGGTTTGTGCGCACGATGGGCCTTCTCGGAGCGACCACCCTGGGGATCGGCGCTCTCATGGGAGCCGGCATATACGTACTCATCGGTCTGGCCGCGGGCTCTGCTGGACCCGCCGTATGGCTTAGCTACCTGGTCTGTGGCCTTTTGAGTCTCCTTTCCGTGGCCGTCTTCGGAGAACTTTCCCGAAGGGTGCCTGTTTCCGGCGGGGGTTATGCCTTTACATACAGCGCACTGGGAAGCTTCTGGGGGTTCATGACAGGCTGGCTTTTGGCGCTGGGGAGTATCTTTGCCTGCGCCATGTATGCAACAGGCTTTGCTTATTATGCCACCACTCTTTTTTCGCAAAACGTGCCCGAGCCGCTCCTGAAGGCAACCGCCCTTGGAGCCATTGTCTTCCTGACGATGCTCAACAGCCGCGGGACCAAGAGCGGGGATGACGTCCAGAAGCTTTTGACCTGGGGTAATTTGCTGGTGCTTGCCATCCTTATCGGTTTGGCCGTTCCCAAGGCGAACCCGAACCTGATGGTGCCCATGTTCCCGAAGGGTTTGGGCGGGCTGGGAGCTGCCATCGCGATCATCTACGTGTCTTTTTTCGGATACCAGCTCATCGCCAATAACGCTGAAGAGATTGTTGATCCGGAAAAGACCGTTCCCAGGGCCATGTTTCTCTCCATGATCGTGAGTCTTTCCTTCTACCTTGCCGTAGCGCTCATATCGGTCATGGTTATCCCATGGGAAACGCTCGCTGAGTCCAAAGCGCCGCTGGTCGAAGTCGCTTTGAAGGGGGCAGGGAGGTTGGGATGGGTTCTGGTCGCCCTGGGGGGTGTTCTTGCTTCTGCCGCCGCCCTGAACAGCACCCTGCTTTCCCAGTCCAGGCAGATCTTTGCCATGGGGAAAGACCGACTCTTTCCCGCCATTTTTGGCCGCATTCACGAAGTGAGCAGGACACCCAGAGCTGCCCTGTGGGTGGGAGGCCTAGTCACTTTTGCAGCCGTGCTCGTCGGGGACCTGGTGTTCATTGTCAAATCAGCGAACTTCTGCTTTATGGTTTCCCTCCTGCCGGCCTGTCTCGCCCTGCGCAAATTATACCGCTCATCCGAATCGATTGCGACGCCGGGGCGCTGGAAACGTCATATCCCCGAGGCCGCTTTTCTGGCCAACCTGCTTCTTCTCATCACTCTGGATTGGGCCTCCATCATTTTTGGTCTGCTTCTGATGGCGATGGGCCTTGTCATCTATCTGATTTATTCCCGAAAGCGTGAGATCCGGAGCCGAACCGGGATGAGCGTTGTATTGACGCAACAGCCCAAGTCGAAGCTCCTGTCAGGCATGAGGATACTCGTTCCCATTGCCAATCCCCAGACCCAGCCTGCACTTTTCTCCTTATCCGCGGCCTTGCTTGCCGGCAATGGAGGAGAACTGGTGGTGCTGAACGTCGTTGAGGCCAGCAACCAGATTGACTTTCATTCCGCACTTGTCGGTTCTGAGGATTCCCTTGACCTTTTGGACAAGGGCTGCAAATTGCCGGAACTGGATCGGGAAAAAATTAGACCGGTGATTCGTGTGTCGCGCAGCCTGTCAAAGGGTATTGTCCATGCAGCCGAAGAGGAAGGCTGTAACATGATTGTTATGGGTTTCGCAGGGGAGGAATCGGTTCAGGCTGCAAGCCTTATGGATGAGGTCATTTCACAGGCACGGACGGATATTGTACTGCTGAAGGTGAGGGAAGAATTTCACCCTAAACGGATTGCCGTATCCCTTGGAGGTTCCAGCAATATGCACCTGATCGTCAGACTGGCAGGCAGTCTGGCGGATCGCTTTGACGGCCGGATTGATTTTCTAAACATTCTACCTACCGATTATACTATGGAGCAAAAGGCTCATTCCAGCAGGATGCTGGCACAGGCCATCAAACAGCACATGGGAAAGGCCCTTTACAATATTGAGCTGACGAGCTCTGATGCGCCATTGGATTTTCTGGTTGAACGATCCTCGGAATTTGATCTCCTGATCGTAGGGGCCACCAAGGTCGGGCTCCTGGAACGGGCCGTCATAGGGCCGTTTTCCAGTCAAATTGCCCTTCGCTCCCGTTGCTCCGTTGCGATCATCCGTGCCGCCCAGGTAGGAGACAGGTTAGGAAAATCGATCATTCGACGTGGGTAGAAATCGTGGTCTGAAAGGACCCCTACTCCGGGTCCGAAATCGTTTTTAGTTAGGGACTTTAGCCGCTTCCGGCGGTGACCGGTCGGCCATAAGACTGATTTCCTGGGTATAACTATCATGGGTATCGGCGAATCCTCGATTGTTGCTGAGATTATTTTTATCTTTCATCTTTTCTTCCTGGCCCTCCTCACCGGAGGAGTCGTTCTGTATCTGCTCAACAACGGCCTGCAGGTTTTCCATAGCAACAACCAGATGCCTCTCCAGCGCGGTAGTATCGGGATGCCATATCCTGGGGCTTTTCAGCGGCCATGCCGGGAATTTCCGGTTTTGAGAGCTCGGCCTGATCATATAGCGGCTGGGGCCTGGAGAAGAAAACCCGAGTTTATTTATTGAAAATGGCAAAGAACTGAAGCGGTCCATGCTATTTTACGGCGAGGGGATATGGTCGCCGTCATCATTTAGGTTCCTGAATTTTCTTAAAAACGAATACAAGCCTTGACGGATCAACATTAACCAGTCTAACCCGGTCATCGGACAGCCGTATTTCATTGCGGGTAATGGCAATGTCCATCTTTCCGGGCCGGGCCCTGGAGAGATCAACTTCAGCCATCACTTCTTCCTTATCCAGAATGCTGGCATCTCTGCGCAGACCCCGTAGGGTAACTTGAATACTGGCATTCAAAGGTTCCACGATTTCCATTTGGGAAGGTAATCCTTTAACCCTGATGGGAACCTTCAATTGCACCTCAAAATCCTGCTGTCCAGCCAGGACTAACCAGAGAAAGCTGACAAGGCAAAGTGTCATCAATTTAATGCGCCAACGGTTGAGCAGAAGATAACGGGTCCTTTCCTTCCAGGTCTTGTCCAAGGGACTTGAGGCTGCCAGGCTTTCCCGGATTAGTTGGTAAAGCGCCTGGGAGTGCTCCACATGGATCATTTGGCCTGTACGGGCTATGGAAACCTCCCCGCGTTCTTCGGAAACCACCACAATCCAGGCGTCGCAACGTTCGGACAGGCCTATGGCTGCCCGGTGGCGGGTTCCCCATTCCTTTGGCAGGCCTTCCGCCGGCGTGAGGGGAAGATAACAGGCCACTTTCGTGATCTCCCCCTGATGGATGAGAATGGCACCGTCATGAAGCGGCGATTCTTTCTGGAAAATGCTCTTCAAGACCTCCGGGGTCGGTGCGGCTTCCAGTTTCTGGCCTTCAGTCATATACTCCTGGACCCTTTCGTCCCGTTCTATGATGATGAGGGCGCCGGTTTTCGTCGCGGCAAGGGCAAAGACCCCCTTTGAAAACTCAGCAAGCCATTCTTCGGATTCATTGTGTTTGCGAAAGCCAAGTTTTTGGAGCGGATTCACCTTTTCCAGCACCTGCCGGATTTCCGATTGAAAAAGAACCACCAACAGGATAACCAGAATCTGCCACAAAAATTGAAACACCCAGGTGGTCAGGAACAGACCGCCCGCCTTTGCGATTGTAAATACGGCCCCCAAAACCAGAAGTCCGATAAGGGCTTTGAACGCCTTGGTCCCCTGGAACCAGATGAAGAGATGATAGGCCACTATGGTGAGAAAAAGGATGTCGAGAAGATCCTGAAACTTGAAATTGGCAACGATGGCGATAATGTTCATGGTTAACCCTTTTTTCTGCGCGTCGGCTTAGGCCTTAGCCATTTCCTTTTTCTTGTCTGTATCCCCATTGGCTTTCCTAATTCGAAGGAATAAGCCACTGGCATGCCAGTGGTAAGAACAATGGCTATGCCGTAGATTAGTGCCGAGAAAAAAGAAATCTCCTGCATGGAACGATTTCATAGATTATCACATTCAGTTTGGGATTGTAAGTTATGTGCAGCTGAACATAATTTGCATTATGTTTAGCAGAATTTTATGTTGAGCGAAACAGAAACCTTCTTAATATTCAGGGTACGTATGGAAAGAATTTGTCCAATTCACTAAGTCCCCCCTCAATATATGGAGGTTCCACCAAATATTGAGGGGCAGCATATCTATTCAAACTTTTCTACACTTCTCTCCATTTGAGCTAATAATTTGTTTTTCAAGGATAATTAAGAAATCATCCCTCTTTTTCGGTTCATGGCAGGATAGTTGCAGATAATATTCGCATGATCCTGATAGAAAACCCGGAACACAAGCAATGGAGGCACACATTCGTGGGTGAAGACAATAAAGATTTCCGTATCTCATTTTTTAGAAAAACGACGATAAACCCAACTGTTGTTGATGGATTCCAAGCTGTGTCCCTTCCTGTAAAGGCACAGGCTCTTCCGAAGTTTCCGAAAACCGGCGGTGTTGCCGCATCCTCATCTTCATCTAGTATCCCCGTTAAGATCTCTAAATTCCGTATCAAGGATCCCGCGGCAAAAATCCTGATCCTTATCTGCGCGACGCTGATCCTCAGTGTTGGTTTCACCCAGAAAAGCTATGAACCCATAATCCTTTCAAGCATATGGGGAAGAATTCTACTTATCACTTTCCAGGCGGGGCTGATCATATTCTTGCTGACCCTGATCTGGCGGTTGGCCTTGCTTAGGAAATACCGGCCGGCGCCCCTTTTTTCCGATGAAAAACTGCCCACCTGCGGCGTGATTGTACCGGCTTATAACGAAGGCCGTCAGGTGCTGGAGACCCTTAGGAGCATCGCCCATAGCGACTATCCCATGGAAAAACTGAAAATCGTCGTTATTGATGATGGCAGCAAGGATGACACGTGGCGCTGGATTCAGCAATCGGTGCGGGAAATGCCTTCCCGCATCATGCCCATCCGTCTACCCGGAAACCAGGGGAAACGAAGCGCTCTTCACGCCGGGTTCGGGCAATGTAAAAGCGATATTTTTGTCACCATCGACAGCGATTCCATTGTTGAGCCCAGAACCATCAGATGTATGGTTGCCCCTTTTATTCAGAACCCCAATGTGGGCGCGGTGGCCGGAAATGTAAGAATCCTCAATCGAAATGAGGGGCTCATTCCCAAGATGCTGGATGTCAGTTTCGCTTTTTCCTTTGATTTTCTAAGGGCAAGTCAGAGCATGGTGAACACGGTCATGTGCACCCCGGGGGCCTTGTCGGCTTATCGAAGCGATCTGGTAAGAGAAGTATTGCCCCAGTGGGTCAACCAGAAATTTCTGGGACGACCGGCCAACATCGGCGAGGACCGAGCCATGACCAATATGATTCTGAAGCTGGGGTATCATGTTCATTTTCAAAGCACGGCCGTTGTGTATACCAATGCACCCACCGGATATCAGACACTGTGTAAAATGTTTCTTCGCTGGGCAAGGAGCAACATTCGCGAAACCCTCGTGATGACCCGGTTCGTGTTTACCCGTTTTCGCGAGGGCCCCATGCTGGGGGCGCGCATCAACTTGTTATTGAGTCTCATGACACTGACGTTTGGCCAGTTCATGAAACTGGTCCTTATGGGATTAATTGTTTGCATTCCTGAAATGTTCGGCATGCGGATGCTCTTCGGCGCGGTGTTGGCAGGCATCCTGCCGGCGGCGTTTTTCATTTACCGCTATCGCAACAGCGATGCCCTGTGGGCTTTTGCCTACAGTATATTCTGGATAACGGGTTTGTCGTGGATCGCCCTATATGCGGCCATCACGCCCCAAAAGACCGGCTGGCTGACCAGAGATTTTTCGCCCAGCAGGACGCATCCGTTGGCCTTTGCGCCAAGGGTTCTGGAGAATTCGCCCATCATCCTCAAAAAAGCACCATAATAAAGAGCTTTATTGAGAATTTCCGGTTTGTGCCTCGAATGATCGGCTTGTTCAGCTCCCCACTCATTGCACCGGCAAGGATCTAGCGCACAACAAGCGTGCCATCTACATGCGATGCCCATATGAGAAACACGCCGAGTCCCAACATCAGGCCGGAGACGGTGAACCCCTCGCTTTGCTGCGTGGCAATGATGCTCGGCTTCTTCGCCGGCGACCCAGACACTACCACCAGCAGATATTCGAAAAGAGATAGTGTAAAAAATCTAATTCATTCTTCCCTTTTGAATAACCTGGCAGAACTTGAGCGAATGAAATCGAAAATACAGTGTGATCCTGTTTTTGACCCATCTAAAGGCAACCGAGGTTCTCGGCAATTTTCCGGGCGACCCGCTGGCCATCCATGGCCGACGACACGATGCCGCCTGCGTAACCCGCTCCTTCACCGCAAGGATAAAGGTTGAGTACACTCGGATGCATGAGGCTGGCGCCGTCCCGTGGTATTTTCACTGGACAACTCGTTCTGGACTCGACGGCCAGCACGACGGCTTCCCGGGTCAAAAAACCTCTTTGCTTTCTGTCGAAGGAGATCAGCGCATTTTTCAGACGATGGTAGAGTTTCGGTGGAAACAGTTCATGAACTGGTGCCGGGCGAATACCCGGAAGGTATGAGGTAGCCGGCAGCGATGATGAAATCTTCCCCTCAACAAAATCGGTCATCCGCTGTCCAGGCGCCTGCTGGCCCACGGCTCCGCCGAATTCAAAAGCCTGCCGTTCAAGCGCTTTCTGAAAGGCCAGAAAGGCAAAGGGACCTTCTTTGTGAAAGTTGCCGATATCTTCCAGGCGGATTTCAATGACGATCCCCGAATTGGCAAATTTAGAATTCCTTTTTGCATAGCTCATACCGTTGACCACCAGTTCATCGGGCGCCGTGGATGACGGTACGATCTGGCCCCCCGGACACATGCAGAAAGAATAAACACCTCTACCATCAATCTGGCTGACAAACCCATAAGAAGCCGGTGGCAGGTTGGGATGGCGCGGGGTGTGGTGGTACTGTATCTGATCGATCAAGGCCTGGGGATGTTCCAGGCGGATGCCTGCAGCAAAGGGTTTGGGTTCGAGGGGCAGATTGTTTCGCCGGAAAAAATCGAATATCTCTCGCGCCGAATGCCCCATGGCAAGGATCACCGCATCTGCTTGAAAAGTTCCGCCGGCCTCTGTAATAACTCCTTCCACACGGCCCGATCGAACTGCGAAATCGGCCACTTTTGAGTTAAAATAGATTTCCCCACCGCAACACAAAAGGGTATGGCGCAGGTTTTGAATGATGGTGGGAAGCTTGTTTGAGCCGATGTGTGGGTGTGCATCGATCCGGATGTCCGGATCGGCACCGTGGGCCACCAGAGTGTCCAGGACTTCGCGAACATCGCCTCGTTTTTTTGACCGAGAGTAAAGTTTTCCATCTGAATAAGTGCCGGCCCCACCTTCCCCGAAACAGTAATTGGATTCTTTATCCACCACGCCATGTCGCAGGAGTTTGGCGATGGTTTTATTTCGCGAACGGACCTCTTCACCCCTTTCTAGGATAACCGGCTTGATGCCGAGACGCAAAAGCTCCAGGGCGGCAAAAAATCCTGCCGGACCGGCGCCCACAACCAGGACCGAGTGATCCGATCGAACCGGCTTGCAAGGACCGGGCACTGTCTCCCTGAGGCTTCTTTCGCCGGCAAACCAATCGATTTGAAGCACATATTGGGGCCTTTTTGACCGGGCATCGATCGACCGCCGAGTGATCTCAAAACTCTCCACAGTGGCATGGATTTTTTCAGAGACCAGACGACGAAGGTATTGCCGGTCGTGGATGAAATCCGGATCGACTCTGATTTGAATCTGGTTAATGAGAATTCCCTCTCGTAAACCCCTATACAAGCCATTTGAAATAGATGGCTTTTCCATCCCCAGCGGCATAAAAATCTTTGAGAACCGCCTCCAAACGATAACCACAACTTTCGTAGAAGTGGCGGGTGCTTTTGTATTGTATTCGTTGTGAGGTATCCAGGTAGATCTGAGTGCCGCCGGATGCTTTGATTCGGCTTTCGGCTTCCGTGATCAACCGCCCGCCCAGTCCCTGTCCCTGAAAATCGGGATGCACCGCAATCCAGTACAGGTCGTAGCTGGATGATGTGCAGGGAATCGGCCCAAAGCAGGTGTATCCGATCAGACGTCCATAATGGTCGGCCATGACGAATTCATAACCGCTCTCAGGCCCTTTGGCGATTCGCTCGGCAACCAGTTCCCCTGCCACGTTTACTTCTTCGGGCGAAAAGAAGCCGGTGATTTCAACCAGGTTACGGATGCGTTCAACGTCATGGGGTGCGGGTTCGTTCAAGAATACGACATCCTGCAACCTCTCCTTAAACTCCTTCTTGCCAAGTGACCAGGCGCCGACGGGTTCTGCCGGAAGATGATTTGCCTCTGTGATGATATGTTCGATGGCATCGGTATAAGGGACGCCGGCCCGTTCGAGTGCTGCGGCGAACCCCGCATCAGGAGACAGGCACGGATTGGCATTGATCTCCAGAACCCATGGATTTCCCGTGAGGTCCACCCGGAAGTCCACTCGGGCATAGCCGGACAGTCCGAAATGGTCCCAGCATCGGATGGCAATGGCCCTCAGGGTTTTCAGAATGATCTGATCGGTTTCGTCGAAATCGAAACGGCGGGGCGTATGGTGGTATTCATACGCTGTATCATCCCACTTGGCCCGGTAGTCGACGATATGCGGCATGTCTTCTGTGTAGTCCTCAAACAGAATTTCCGCCGGTGGCAGTACCTTCGGGCCGCCAGGCCCCGCCAGCAGCGATAGATTGAATTCGCGGCCCTCAATAAAACGCTCGGCAAAACAGTCGCCGCCCAAAAGTGCCGCTCTCGATTGCAGCATGGAGCGAAGAAGCGCTTTTGATGCTGAATGGACCAGACTCTCTCGGTCCAGGCCGATGGAGGCATGTTCCCATACGGACTTAATGATCCATGGCCCACTGTCCCGAAAATTATCGGGTCCTCGACAGCCGTCTCCAGGACCTGTACCTATCCATTGCGGTGAGGGGATGCCGGCTGCATCCATCCATTGCTTTGCCATGATCTTATTAGAGGTGAGCATCAGGGCTTCAGCCCGTGCACCCGTGTAGGGCATCGCCAAAGCATCGAGGCAGAAAGGAAAAAGGTGAATGAGCCGTCCTTTCCCAGAGATGGATTCAACCAGATTGAACACTCGTTCCGCGTCACTGGCGATCAATTTTTTTTGCACCTCGGCCAGATTCAGAGAACACTCCAGACGGCAGCTCTCGTGTCCCAGCCTTTTGAGTGCCTGTTCAACCGCCTCGGCCTGGGCGATCACGTCCCGGACATCCGGTGCGCTTGAGTTTGGGACAGCATCGTGAACAACGGCGATTTTCATCAAAGAGATCCTTGCGCCCGTGACACGGCGGAGGTGATGATCCTGCCGATCAAATCGCCATAGGCCACGCCCAGATGATTACAGATGATGGGTAGGTCGGAATGCTCCGGGTGAATCCCCGCCAACGGATTGACCTCCATAAAAAGTGGACGTCCTTCGGCGTTACAGCGCAAATCGATACGTCCCGCATCCCGACATCCTAAAGTACGCCAGGCCGACAAGGCCACGTCTTCGGCCTCGGCCACCAACGGATCATTCACCGAATCGAGCAGACGATACCGGACCCGCGATTGATATTCCGCCTTGTTGATATAGGAGTAAACCCCCTCTTCCGCCGCATCCAGCAGATGTATTTCAATGGTGCCCAGAACCTCGGCCCTGCCGCCGGTACCGATGATGCCCGTCGTAAATTCGCGGCCCGGCAAATAGGGCTCGATAATGACCGGCTGCCGAAAGGTTTCGATGAGTCTGCGACATGTGGGTTGGAGATCGGAGCGCTCTCGAACGATGGACGACGGCGAGATCCCTTTTCCCGTGCCTTCGGCAACCGGTTTTACGAAAAAGGGCGGGGCGAATGTAATGGCCTCTGCATCCTCCGGCGATTCCGCCACCATAAAATCGGCAGTGGGGACACCCGCATCTCGAATTACGCGTTTGGTCATGCCTTTATGGAGGGTAAGGCTCAGGACCAGCGGATCGGAGAAGGTGTAGGGAATCCGGTACATGTCCAGGAGTGCCGGAACCTGGGCCTCCCGGCCGATACCGTTCATGCCTTCGGCGATATTGAAAACCAGGTCCCAGCGTCGTCCGGCTACCAGCGCCGCGGCCAGTTGACGGCCGTGGCCAATCCGTTCGGTGTGGTAACCGAGGGAGCGGATGGCGTTTTCAAGGGCCGTCACGGTGTCTTCGCGATCAAATTCAGCGGTCTCTTCTTCGGAGAACCCTTCGGCCAGGTAATCATTACGCAGGTCGTAGGTCAATCCGATCTTCATGGCCATCAGTATACGCCTCCCTGATTCGGACAAGCCGGACCCGTGGCGCAGGATTGTGGATACCGGAAAAGCCCGCCTTCATAATTGTGCAGCAACAATGCATCCTTTTCATGGCCGGCCACATAATCGGGCATCAACGGGATTTTTCCGCCGCCGCCGGGGGCGTCCACCACATAAGTGGGTACGGCGTAGCCGCTGGTAAACCCGCGAAGCCCCCGAATGATCTCCAGACCCTTTTCAATGGGTGTTCGAAAATGAGCCGATCCGGTAATGGGATCGCATTGGTAAAGATAGTAGGGACGGACTCTCATTTTGAGCAGTTGGTGCATGAGACGACGCATAGTTTCCACATCGTCGTTGATTCCCTTCAGCAGAACCGTCTGCGAACCCAGAGGGATGCCTGCATCGGCCAACATGGTGCAGGCGCGATATGCTTCGGGTGTACATTCATCCGGATGGGTGAAATGCAGGCTCATAAACAAGGGATGATACCGCCGCAGCATACGGACCAGTTGTGGGGTAATGCGCTGGGGCAGCACCGCCGGCGCCTTGGTCCCGATTCGCACGATTTCAACGTGGGGTATTTGCCGCAGCCGCGACAGAACCCAGGACAGCTTTTCTTCTCCAAGCATCAACGGATCTCCGCCGGACAGCAGCACGTCCCGGATGGACGGGGTGTTGCTGATGTACTCGAAGGCGCGATCCAGCCGTTTTCGGCTGAGGTGAATATCGCCGTGACCCACCATGCGGGAGCGGGTGCAGTATCGGCAGTAGGTGGAGCAGAAATCCAGAAGCAACAAGAGCGCGCGGTCCGGGTATCGGTGAACCAGTCCGGGCACTGGACTCTGAGCATCCTCATGCAGGGGATCATCGGCTTCGCCCTCTCCACGCATGGTTTCAAAAATGGTGGGGATGACGCTACGGCGAATCGGCTGGCTCGGATCATCAGGGGACACCAGGCTCATGTAGTAGGGGGTGATGCCCAGGGGCAGCATGGTAGGCGACCGGGTAAATGCGAGGCGTTCATCTTCGGAAAGCGAAATCATCGATTCCAACTGTGAAAGGGTTCGAATACGGTGAGTGGTCTGCCACCGCCAGTCATTCCAGAGCCTGGAGGTTGCGCCGGGAAAGTATTTCCTGCTGAAAGTTCTTATGGTTGGGTTGAGAAATCCGGCATGGTGTTTGGAAGGCCGAACAACACGTCCGGTGGTTTGAGGAGATGAAACGACAATAGGGATAGCCTCACACGGACTGGGCTCGGGAGGTTCTTCGTCTCCCTCCTCACTTGTCTGCGGGAGCGAGGTCGTCAACTGTTCTATGGCAGTCATAAATGCGCTCATAATGATATTTTCCTTTTCGGGTAAAGGTCATTGAACTCAAATCCGAAACACCTTACGGAACAGGGTGTTGCCGGTGCTCTGAAATGGGCTATTTTTTCGTCTGTTGTGGAGATCAGACTTAATGTATTGTCATGCAAACAGCTTGCCAACACGCCAAAGAATATTGGAAGCGTGGAATATTCTATTAATAACAGCACATTATATTAATGAAAACGAAAAGCGGAAAGAAATTGAAAGACTTGTTTGGCCGCCATATATGGAGGTTCCACCAAATATTGAGGGCAGGCAAACGGTTCAACCTTGCAACGATTTCTCGTTATCTGGCCTAATAGTCCGCTCTTAAAGGATAATTACAAACCCGCCACTTTTTTCGATTCTTGGCAGGATAGTTGCAAATACTATTTTAGGGTGAAGGCAGGCCATATTTTTGCCATCGCCCCTATTTTCATAAACGCCCAAAGAGGAGATTAAAAGATTGGAATCGAGTCTTCCTGGTTTGCCAAGAACATTTTCCCTGATGGAATTCATCCCAAAGGAGGCTTCTGAGGATCAGTGGGATGCCTATTTCACCCTTTCGGAAACAATTTTTCGTGAGTTTAAACAAAAAGGCCGTTTGCCTGATCGTGCTGTAATGAGGCGACTTTTCCTGTCTCCAAACCCCCTCTACTCAGTAAGAAGATGGATGGTGTTTGATAAAGCCAAAAGGGCTGCCGCTTTTGCTTCCATTTCCTATGATGCGGAAATATCCCCGGATTACGACAGCAATCGGCATCTCTGCCAGATTCATATTTCTGTTGTTCCTGCCTACCGGAGGAGAAAGATTGCAACGGTCCTGTTGAAACACCTGGTGAAAACAGCGAAACTTCTTGAAAAAACAACCCTTATGACGGAGGTGGATAACCCCTTGGGGCTTGAATTTCGGAAACAGCTTCGGGGCCAACTGGTCCATGAAGAAATTCAATACAGACTAGACATGGAGGATGTGAACTGGCAGGTGGTGGACAAATGGCTTCAGAGAGGCAGGACGAAACACTGGGATACAAAAATAGAGTTTTTTCGAGAATGTCCCGAGAAGGATATTGAAGAATTCAGCCGGGTCTACACGGAAATCATCAACCAGCGCCCCACCGGTGATATGGAAGAAGAACTCATTACAACGCCGGAATCCAGGAGGATTGAGGAACGCAATCTAAAGAAAAGAGGCATTGAATGGTACACAATGATCAGCCGTGAGCATGATGGCAAAATCAGCGGACTGACGGATATCATGTATCATCCTGAAGAGCCTCACCGGATGAATCAGTATTTCACGGGCATTTTGGTGAAGTACCGTAAAAGGGGGCTGGCCAAACGCCTGAAAGCTGAAATGCTTGCAGGCATCAAAAACAAGTTCCCGGAGGTGGAATACATTACCACCAGCACGGCAAGAAACAATCGGCCCATGCAGGCGATCAACGAGGAATTGGGTTTTCGCCCTATCAAGACCTGCTTTGTATTCCAATGGACCCGGCGGGAGTTGAAGAAGCAAACAAATGGGATACTCTCAGACCATGCATTCTCATAGATCAAAAGTAGAAAATGGGTTATCGAAAGGATTGCCTCTTGTAATATGAAATTGGAGGCGCTCCAGATCCATGATGATAGAGGTCACCGTCATGGAGGTGTCATCCGTAAGCCACGGGTGAGAAAAGCGTTTGCGACAGATGGGATGCTCTTCATCCGCGCGATCTCTCAAGATGTCCTTCATGGATTGGATGGAAGGTTCATCGATCATTTGCAACAACTCCTTGGCTCGACGATACCGCCCCATGGTATTTGGAAATAGTTGGAGATCGTAATCCACTTTTGTCAGGAAATGGTTTGTGTGAGCAAAGAGGTCTTCCACCGGGATCGAAAAAACCTCATCGCCCCCGATTTCAATGTCTTCCACTTTTCCGGTCTGATCCGCGATCAGGATATTTCCGACTTTTCCCATCAGATGGGGTTCAATCAGAGAGAGCGCCTCTTCCATGGTCTTGCTGTCAAGGATGGTCCTTAATATGACATGCAGCGGAATCCCGTATGGCTGGTACTCCTCGATGCTCATGAAATTCAGACAGACACCGAGACCGCAGTGATTCATTCCGATTTTGCCGATCATCCCGGGTTCGGTCATGGTGATGATCCGATGGCCATCCTCCTTTTCAATATCCAGAATGACCGCCAGCTCCTCCACTTCCAGGTCCCAATCCCAATTCTGGCCGATCAGCTTCTCTTTCCTGAAAGCCAGTGTGGTGCATTCCATGGGGTTCAGGTTTAAAAGCTCAGTGCGGCCATTTAAGGCATAAATCCATAGGGGTTCGGCTTCAGCGGCTTGGGCCATTGCTTCGATTTCAAGGTACAGATCTTCCTGGAAAGCCTTGGTGGCGCGCCTGAATTCCTTGGTAATTTTTAGAACCTCCGCTTCAGGGATGAGGAATTGTTTTTTGTAAAATTTGATCGTTTTGTGGATCCGCTGTTTTAACAGTTGTCCCTGCTGTCGGCCGCGATCCTCAGGCCCGCCTTGGATTTTAAGCACAGGAAAGTATTGGTCCATGGTTTTATGCTTTCTCGAAATGTCGATTAATTTCGGCGCACTTACCAACGCCGTATGGCATACAAATCTTTAAGAGGATTATTTGGCACATCTTTTTTGGCCTAAAGCGCAATTACTTCCCCCGATGTACAAAATTGCCTAAACCGTTTAACACCCTGGTTGAATTTTACGCAAGAAAATATTGTCTGTACTCAATATTCTCAACTCCGTTTCAGTTTTTGCTTTGATGACATTTTATGGAAGAAAACATAAGATAAAGGTGATATTCTCCTAATGTTGATGGAAAGGATGTGAAAGGAAGCCTCCATGACAGATATTTCCTCGAATAATGCACACTCGGTTGAAACACTCATCGATGTTCTTCAGACAGAAGACCCCTCACGAATAAGAGCATTTCTAGCGAAGCTTCCGCCCGGAGACGAAGCACGGGCCCTTGCTACGCTGGATAAGGAGCAACAGGCGCGCCTAATTGAGTTGCTCGGCCCCGAAAAATCAGTAGAACTGCTTGTGAAAATGACCGGAAGAGGGGTTGTCTCGGTAATTGAACAGATGCCGCTCCAGCAGGCAGTTGATATTTTTGAGGAAATGCCGAGCCGGCAGCAGTTGGACATCCTGCGACGGCTCAAGGGAAAGGATGCATCCCGGATTATCGAAGCACTTGCCCCGGCGAGGGCGGAAAGATTAAGAGAGTTGATCTCTTATCCGGAAGATACTGCCGGAGGGTTGATGATTCCCGAGTATCTCGCCTTTTCCAGGGGAATGCTGGTAAGAGATGTTCTGGATGATTTACGGGATTATGGAGAGGTTTATTCGGATTATGCCATTCAGTACGCCTATGTGGTTTCGGAAGGGGGTGAATTGCTTGGGGTGCTGCGTCTGAGGGATCTGCTGTTGGCCCCTAAGAGCAAACTGCTCACGGATATAATGATCAAAGAGCCCCAGAAGGTTCGGGCGGATACCCCTTTAAAAGATCTGAAAGAATTTTTCAAACAGGTTAACTACCTGGGCGTACCGGTGGTGGATACCAGGGAAAGACTGGTAGGGGTGGTCCTCGCCTCAGCGGTACGGGAGGCCGTGAACAGGCGCAGCAACCAGATTTTTCTTCAATTTTCTGGCATCGTGGGCGGCGAGGAATTTAGGACCATGCCGTTGTTCAAACGCTCTTCCAGGCGCCTGTCCTGGTTGAGCATCAACATCGTTTTGAACATCGTTGCAGCCAGTGTGATCGCCCTTTATCAGGATACCCTTGAGAAAGCCATCGTACTGGCCGTATTTTTGCCCATCATATCGGATATGAGCGGCTGTTCCGGCAATCAGGCCGTTGCTGTCAGCATCCGAGAATTGTCCTTGGGTCTTGTCAGGCCCAAGGAGTTGTTGCGGGTTTTAGGGAAAGAGTCTTCCATCGGCATCATCAACGGTGTGGTACTGGGACTGCTGCTGGGAGGGGTTGCCTTTCTCTGGAAGGGAAACCCATATCTCGGTTTGGTGGTTGGTGTATCCCTCGCGGCCAACACATTGGTCGCGGTCAGTTTCGGAGGGCTGGTTCCCCTGTTCCTGCGTCGTGCGGGCGCCGATCCGGCCTTAGCATCCGGGCCTTTGTTAACAACCATTACGGATGTGTGCGGTTTCTTTTTCGTATTAAGCTTCGCTTCGGCCCTTCTTTCCAGGCTTTAGTAATGTTCACACCTATTGGGTGCCCAGTTTTTGGGATGAGGTGACAGGATGATCCGGTTGCTTCGTAAATGGCTCAGCGTTTATGAAGAAGAAGCTGGCCTTTTTCTCTGGGCGGCCTTGTTGCTTTTCATCATCCATGTGGGAAACGTCCTTTTCACCAACACCGCCGAGACGGCTTTCCTTAAACGCTACGGAGTGCAGTATCTCCCCATCATGTACATGATCAATGCAGTGGTCACCTTTTTCATCATGGGGGTGCTCACGGGGATCATGGCCAGAATGCCGGACAGCCGGCTATTGTCCTACATGCTGGTGGGGAGCGGGACCCTGGTGGGGATTCTGCGGTTTGCCATTCCCTTGGGGTACGATCTCATTTACCCGGTTCTTTTTCTGCTGAAAAGCCAGTTGGAAGTTCTCCTGGCTTTGGTCTTTTGGAACATGGCCAATGACCTTTTCACCACCCGCCAGTCGAAGCGGATTTTCCCCCTGATTACCGCGGGCGGTGTCATCGGCGCCATCCTGGGGAGTTTTGCCACAAGTCCTCTGGCGAAACTGATTGCTGTGGACAACCTCCTGTTGGCCTATTTTGTTCTCTCCCTGGCGGCAGCCGTCGTGGTTCAACGAATGGGGCATCTCTACCCGACGCTGCTCGTAAGGGACCAAACCGGCGAGAAGAAAGGGAAGGGAAGATCGCGATCAAACATTGTTCAGGAGTTCAGGAAAATTCTGCCCCTCATGAAAACATCCACCCTTGTTCAAGTGCTGATTGCCTTGTCCCTCATGGCCAATATCGTGATCACCATCATTAATTATCAGTTCAACTTTGCGGTAAATCAGAGCTATGCCACGGAAGGGGGTATGATCAAGTTTTTTGCGGTTTTCCGTGGATTTCTCAACACCATTAGTCTGGTGATTCTCCTTTTCGTGGGAAAACTCTATGGAAAATGGGGAATCCCCGTGGCCCTTTTGATCCACCCCTTCAATTACGTCATTGCGTTTCTCGCTCTGTTGTTCCGGTTTGACATTTACTCCGCCATGTATGCCAGGATATCCACCAATGTGCTTCGAACCACCATCAATACCCCGGCCATGGCCGTTCTCATGGGGTTGTTTCATTCCTCCCAGCGCGCTGTTGTCAGGCCTTTTCTCAGGGGGACCGTTGTCAGGATCGGTACCCTGATAGGATCAGGGCTCATTTTGTTTCTGGGGGGACTGTTTCATCCGCGATATCTTTCCATTATCGCCCTGGTCTGCATGGGGGTGTGGCTGACGTACGATTTTATCCTCAAGAGACATTATTCCCGCATCCTTCTGAACCTTATATCCCAAAACATGATCGATTTAAAATCTCTGGAGTTGGAAGAAGCGGTTCTGGTTTTCAGAGATAAAAAGGTTCAGAAGCAGCTTCTGGAACTGTTTCTCTCCGCCAGGGGAAAGGATTGCCTGTGGTATGGGGCACTTCTGAAGGACCAGCATGTTGCCGGTTTTGACGATGCGGTTCTAACGGTTTTCAAAAGGGAGGATGAGGTGACACGGATCGGCCTGCTGGATTTTCTTTCGCCCTTGGCGGGGGAAACCGCCATGGCGGTTTTCAGGGAATTGGCGGGTTCGGCCGGCCCCCGACTGGTTTTGGCCATGGCAAAGACCGCCAATCAATTTCCCCCTCACATCAGCAGTGAGTGGAACATGGCACATTTCGGTTCCATTTCTTCACCCGAAATAAGAGGTTATGCCCTGGCAGGGCTGTATCACGGCGGCCCGGAGAAATACCTGGACGTTATCCGGCTTTTTTTCCGCTCGAAAATTCCTGAGGAAAGGCACATAGGGGTGTTCGCGGCCGGGGAGTCTGGAAATGGATCGTTTGTGCCCCGGCTTAGGGAAATGCTCACTTTTGAAAAAGAAATTGATATCCTCTGCGCCATTTTTCGATCCCTGGGACAGTTGAAAGATCCCCAACGTAACGAGGTCCTGATTTCCCATTTATCCCATCCTTCCGAAGGGGTTCGGCTCGCAGCCCTGGAAGCTTACCATATTCAGGATGATCAGGCCCTCTCAAGAGTCATCGTCCTCATGGGAGATCCTGACTCGAAAATCCGCAAAAAGGCCCTGGAAATGATACAGCAAAGCGACTATCAAAATCCCCTGGTCCTGGTGGAATCCCTTACCTTCCCCATGCAAAAAGTACGCGCGGGTCTTTTTCAGATTCTTGAAAAATTGAACGTCAAAGACCTGGAGGTCTTCCGCTTCGCACGGTTGCAGGTTGAAAAAAGCTATGAATGTCTGGCTATCTCGGATGTCCTTGGGCGACTTCCCAAAAGTTCCCAGCGGGATATTCTCATGGATCACCTGGAGGAGGAGAAAAAGATCAACGTGGAAAACGTCCTCCGTGTTCTTTCCATACAGGATGTATCAGGACAGATGCGGGTTCTTTGGAGAGGTCTTTCCTCACTGGACTCCCGCCAGCGCGCTAACAGCATTGAGGCACTGGCCAATGTGATAGACCCTGCTCTCGCTCGAATCCTGGTGCCGCTTCTGGATGAGATGCCGGCACAAGATCGGCTCAGGATCGGGAAACGACATTTCTCTCTTCCCGATCCGGACCAAAGCCATTGGGCATTGTTTTCACATCTTCTCGCCAAAGGGGACTGGGTCACGAACCTGCTCACCCTTTCTCTTATGGCAACAGGGGGCCCGGATGGTCTGACGCCAGATCTTCTGACACCCTTTACCGAATCGGACAATCCCCATATCCGGCGAATGGCCATGGCGGTGCGACGTACCTGGTCCAGTGAAGTGGTCGAAGCAGAGGCGATAGCGGTTCAGGGGATGGACCTTTCGGAGCGGATCTTTCAGTTGAGAAAAATTGCGGTTTTTGAAGGGCTTCATGTGAGTGAGCTGGCGGCAGTCGGTTCCATGGTTGAGGAGATTTCCTATTCGGCGGGACTGGAAATCTTCAGGGAAGGGGAACCGGGGGATGCTCTGTACCTGGTGGTTGAGGGGGAAGTGTCGGTGTGCAAGGCGAGAAGCGGCGAAAGAAATCCAGGGATAGAGATCGGTCTGATCAGCAGCGGTGAATATTTTGGGGAGATGGCCATTCTGGAAGAGGCCCCCCGATCGGCCAGCATCCAAACCGTAACGCCAGCCCGTTTTCTGGTCCTGCAAAAAAGGGACTTCATAGAAATCGTTCAGGAATATCCTCAGATAGCGCTTCACATATGCAAGGTCTTGAGTAAACGCATCCGAACCCTTCACCAGAAGATCAAGGACTTGGAAAAGACAGTTTGACATGACAGATTCCAAACTGCAGTTTCCACTCTACAGCCAATTCTTCCTTTTAAACCCCAGCAGCATGAGGACACCCAAAATGAGCATCAGCAGGCAAACCGCCGGGTATCCCCAGTGCCATTCCAGTTCCGGCATGAATTTGAAATTCATTCCGTAGACGCCGGCAATGAAGGTCAGCGGGATAAAGATGGTGGCGATAATGGTCAGGACCTTCATGACCTCGTTCATTTTGTTGCTGAGGCTTGACAGATAAATGTCCAAAGTGCTGGAAATGGCGTCTCGCAGGGTTTCAATATTCTCGATGAGCTGAATGGTATGGTCGTAAACGTCTCTCAGGTAGGGGGCAACGGAATCTCCTATCAATGACGATTCGGTTCGCAAAAGGGCGTTGATGGCTTCCCGAAGAGGCCAGATGGAACGGCGGAGAAAAGCCATCTCGTGCCGGAGTTCCTGGATCTCCCGAAGGTTTGAAGGATCGGGTTCCGTCAGAACCGATTCCTGCAGGATTTCGATCTTTTCACCTATATTCTCAAGAATGACAAAATAGTTGTCCACAATGGCATCCATCAGGGTATAGGCCAGGTAATCGCTTCCGGATTTTCGAATGCGCCCCTTTCCCGTATGGATACGGTCGCGTATGGGTTGAAAGACATCCCCTTCCCGTTCCTGAAAAGAGATGACAAAATTGTTCCCCACAATCAGACTGAATTGCTCGGCCTCAAACGTGTTTTCTCCGTTGGCCCGGGAGAGCATTTTCAGTACGATGTAGAGGTAGTCCCCCATGTCTTCCATTTTGGGGCGCTGTCCCGTATGGACCACATCCTCCAGGACCAGGGGGTGAATGTCAAAGACTTTACCGAAGGCTTCGATGACCGCAATATCATGAATGCCGGTAACATTCACCCAGGTCACCGTGGGACTTGCTTTAAATGGGCTGCATGACTCAACGGTGAGATCCGGTCTTTCCTCCACGTGATGTTCATCGTAGTCTATAAGGGTTATTCGAACCTCCTCAGTTCGATTTTTCCCGATATGCATCAGAGTGCCCGGCGGGAGTCCCGCTTTCTGGGAGCTTTTTTTGAAGAGTCTCAAAACTGATGGCCTCCATTTCTGGGTTTTCCGACATATGCCGGCCTATTGTTTTTTTCAGCCGGTATTGGGTTCTGCCGGCTTTGACTGCACATCCACATGGAGTGGCGGAGCGTTCCCTTCTTTCGGTTCTCCCATATAAATGGTGCGATGGGGAAAGGGGATTTCAATGCCGCGTTCATCAAATGCCCGCTTCATAAGACGGTAAAACGCCCGTTTGACACCCCACTGTTTGAGCGGTTTGGTTTTGAACCGAGCGCGAATAACGACGGCGGAATCTTCAAACCGGTCCAATCCGAATACCTCCAGAGGTTCCAAAATGTTGGGTCCGTGATCCGGGTCTTTTTGAAGGGTGGCTCCCAGTTCTTTAAGAATTTCAATCACTTCGTCTACGTCCTCTCGATAGGCTACGCCAATATCCATGACGGTTCGCGAAAAGACTTTGGAAAAATTACTCAAAGAGTCGATGCTGCTGTTGCTGATGACATGAAGGGTGCCGTTCATGTCCCTCAATTTGACGGTTCTAAGACCCACCGACTCCACCGATCCGCCTTGATTTCCAACCATGGCCCAGTCTCCCACGCGGATACTTTCTTCAAACAATATGAACAGACCGCTGATGAGGTCTTTGACCAAAGTTTGGG
The DNA here is from genome assembly GCA_022340265.1 of Deltaproteobacteria bacterium. GTDB lineage: Bacteria > Desulfobacterota > DSM-4660 > Desulfatiglandales > Desulfatiglandaceae > NaphS2. The sequence goes on from JAJDOH010000165.1 coordinate 56,349, forward strand.
AGCCGAAACCGACGGCCAGCCCAATGATGCCCGCACCCGCCAGAATAGGGGTGGTGTTGACCCCTAATCGTTCCAGCACAATAATGCCCCCCACAAATCCGGCCGCAATATTGATGGCCGTCTGTATGACGGGAATAAGGGTCTTCTGTTTCTGACTGACCTCCCTTTTTCTTCCTCGCCGCTTTTCCTTGAGAAGATGCCCTGCCATGGTATTATTAACTTCAATGATGGCTGCGATGACCGCCACCGTGAAAGCGATGACCACCGCACGCAGGATAATTAGGGTACCCGTGCCGGAAGCGACAAAACCGGAGACCGGAATGCCCCAGATCTGACCCAAGGCACCCATACCTCCAAGCAGAATCATAATTTTAACACCTTTATTAACAATGATCAGGTAACGGTTGGCCTTTTTTTCCAGCCCCGGGAATCGCCGTTTGGTCTCTTCCTTAATTCGAAATAGGTGACTGAAGGCCGAATCCAGAAGATAAAACAGCACAAAGATCAGCAAAGCGGTCAAAACGGTCCAAAACGTTGCGCGAAAGAGGTACTGAAACCCTTTTTCATAATTCACCATGAGTGATAGAAAGATGGCCCAAACATACCCCATTGCCAATACCGGCCAACATCTAATAAGACCCGAAATAAGCCGTCCCCTATCTTTTGGATTTTTTGCCGATGCTTCATGTCCTAACGATTCCTCCTCCGAGGCAATAGATATTTTATATTTCAAACGCAATTCCCGTGCCACCTGAAAAACAAGCACGGTGAGCATGAGAGGGAAAGGGAGCAGGAGAAAACCGCGCAGGTATGAAAAGTAGAGAGCCGGTTCCTGAGTCCAAATAATGGAGTGTGTTGTCATGACGTAGAAAAAGGCGTAAAGTGCAAAACGTCGCATCCAGATCCACAGGTAGTTGGCATTTTCATCCGATAAGGGTGCCAAACGGGCTTGCGCCTGGTCGGGAGAAAGAAGCATGTGAGAAATCGCCGTGACCAGTTGGTAGACAAACATCAGTATAAACAGAAGAAGAACCAGTGTGCGACCTTTTTGAAAAGAGGGAAAAGTACGAAACATGATGTCAAACACGATGAAGAGGGCTGCAAAGGGGAGGGCTTTCAACAGAATATAAATAAAGCCCCACCCGATCTTTGAGGCGAAGTCGTTCATCCTGCCGATGATTGAACGGATGGGACGTTTGAGGAAAAGGCTGAACATGAACATTGCCAAAAGGGCAACGACAGCATCCAGAAAGAGAACCCGAAGGTGTGGGCGGTTTTTCGTCTCCAAGAAGAACTCCTTTGCACGGGCGTAAGCGTCGGGTAATTCTTCTATCATGAGTTCCAGAGCGATGACTTCCCTTCGAATATCCTGGGATATTCTGTCGAATTGATCAAGAACCAGACGAACAATGAACACTTGTTCATCCTCGCCCGTTTTGCTTTTTCCCTTCTTGGCCTCCATGGCTTTTTTGGTTTCAAGAAGGTTCTTGAGATTCCTGGTGAACGCTTCCCTTTTCGTCGGGCTTTCCATGACTCCCAAAAGGTCTTCAATGTCCCCTGACGAAGGGCTGGCGGCAAAAGCTGAAAAAGCGCTCAAAAGGAGCATGATGGAAAAAAAGCCACTGATTAAGGGACGAAGCTGAGCAGTCAACATCAAAAAGACTCGCTTAAAAAATAGCAAAAGGATTTTGTGTCTGCTGAAAAATATGAAATTTTTACCATATGGCGGTTTAATTGTGAAGTAGGTTCTACCATCTTGCTCTTTTTCTTCCATAAAACAGAAATAACCATTGCATAAAATGCTGTTTATTAAAATAGAGATGTGTTGGATGAAAAGAGCTCTTTTTTGCTTCAGTTTTTTTCCGAATTGTTGAATGATACCCTATCTGAACCTTTTCGGATCAAACTTTGAGCGATGGAGGTTCTGCAGAGTGGAAGAGGGTTTCTTCCTCTGCGAAAACGATCATGCTGCTGCGGCATAAGGGAGGATATTTGGAATCGGTTATCGTAGCGGGCGCAGAGCCATCGGTGTCAAGGAAAATCAGGGCGACACTGGGGACGGGCTTCCATATGGGAGCCATCAATAAAGGTTACAGGGAACTGCTGCTGTCGCTTCGCAAAAACAAACCTCACTACCTGTTTGTTGACCTGGCCATGCTTCAAAGGGCTGCATCGGAATCGAAAACATCTTATCAGTCCATCCTTGAGGTTTTA
>JAJDOH010000241.1 GCA_022340265.1 Deltaproteobacteria bacterium
CCCACCCGTTTCACCGGCAAGTTTCTTCCCCGCCCCCAGCAGTTCAAGGGTTCTTGCATCCAGTGAACCCGCTTTTACTTCTCCCAGTATCAGAACTTCACTCATTTTAAACCTCCTTTTCATGCCAGTGCCTGTATTACCTTTCCAGAGCGGCTGAAACTTTTTATGCACAAGGTGTACCAGCTTGGCCTTAATTAACTTAACTAACTGAAATAATAATAATTGATCCGATGACAAGTATTTCTTGACGACCGCACAAAAATACGATATTTCGTACATGCGCTAATTATCGTACAAATCAACGCATAAGCTTCTGACCTCCAATGATCGCTCGGCACGGCGAGCCCGGTGCCATCCGGGAGAACTGTGGTGGAGATGAACAATGGAAAAATACGAATGGTGGGAACAGCTGGATGAAGGAAAAAGAGATGTTTTGCTCCTTGCAGCCATGCTCCCGCCTCCGGTATCGTTGGATACATTAATTGCCTTAAGCCGCTTCAGGGCCGTTGAAATTCTGCAATTCCTGGACGATTTGGTAAGCTTGAACGTGCTGCGTAACGATGCATCCCTGGGGCGAGGGTACTATCTCTTTGCGAGAGAACGTTTTGTGAAGTTCATACTGGCTCAGAATTCGCCGTCAGATCTTCAGTCTAAGGGAAAGGATCTAATTTCCTACTATGAAATCGCCGCAGAATCGGGGCAAGAACAGTATCTGACCCTGGCCCACCTGTATAAAATCTCCGGCGCAAGCCCTCCCGGATTCGATTATTTCCTGGCGGCGGCTGTTCATTACACTTCGAAAGAAATGAGCGATGAAGCCATTTCTTATTATCGGATCATATTGGATCTCGCGGAACATAAAATTGAATCACAGGAACAGAAAAAGGTTTATGTAAAGGCCGCCATCGGTGTCACCACCGCTTACGGACATATGCTCTCTTTACCGGAGCAAAGCGCCTTTCTTGTACATGCACAGCATTTTGCAGAGGAAATAGAGGATCGGGAGCTGCTTCTTTCCATTCTCCTGGTCCTGGGCAAAACCCGGGAAGTGGAAGGATTTTATGAAAAGGCAGCCCATCATCTGGATCAAGCCTGGCTGCTTGCCCAGGAATCGGGAAACGAGAATCTGCTGAAAAAAGCCGCCCTCATGACCAGCGATTTTCTCTTTCGACAGGGTCGTGTTGACGAGGCCGTTAAGCGATATGAAGAAGTCATCGGTGATCTGGAGGATTTTTCTTCGGATGCGGCAACACTCAGGGGATGTGCCACCCTGGGCTGGTGCTATGGAGTATGCGGTCAGACATCCCGCGGCGTCGGGCTTATCGAGGCGGTCAGGATAAAGGCGGAAGAGCATCACATGAAAGAAATCAAAGCCTTTGCCGATCTAATGATGGCGCTTACCTTGCTCGAAGCCCGGCGCGTTTCCGAAGCCGAGATCTATTTGAATAGCATCCTGAGTCGCCCCGAGGGCGTCGTGGGATATTCCATCCTATGGGCAACCCATTGGTGTGTGGCGTACGTGGCCTACTGTCATGGAGACCTTGAAGGATGTCTCAGAGAACATATTCGAGGCTGTGAACTTCTCAAGGAATATGGCAGGCCCCATCATCGGGGCGGTTGGGTCCTTGAATATCTTGAAGGACTGGAAACAGCCGGCATGGGGTATCCGGCCGTGACGCTGGAGTCTGAATTACGGCGATTGATCACCTGGCCCGACATCTTCATGAAAGGGGTGGCGTACCGATTCAGGGGGCAGAAGTCGGAGAGGGCTTCGGGACATACGGAGAGCATTCGTGCGGATTTCGAAATGAGTCTTGAGTTGTTGACCCGTTCCGGCGCTCGATTGGAACTGGCAAGGACTCAGATTGTTCTGGCCAGGGCATTCATCCGGGAAGGAGATCCGAAAAAGGCAAAAAAACTTCTCGAAGAGGCATGGGATGCCATGTCCCGATCCAATGCCGGCCTTTTTCCTGAAGACCTGAAACCGTATATCGAAGAAAAAAGTCATGAAGATCTCCTGATCAGCACGATCGTTGAAATAGGCAACGTGCTGGGTACGGTGAGGGAAAAGAAAAAACTGCTGGAGTTGATGATCCAGTTGACCATGCGTTTTACGTTTGCAGAGCGTGGCGGGTTCTTCCTGCTCGGAGAAGATGGCCAATTGGATCTTGTGGCCAGTCGGAACCTGGATTTGGCCATGGTGCGGTCGGATCGGTTCAGGCCTTATCTAAAGGTAATTGAGAAAGTCGCCCGTTTAGAAAAGGAAACCATAAAAAAAACCATTGGGTTTCAGGAACCGGAACTTCCCTGGAATTCCCAGTCAAATTGGATGATCTGCAGTCCGGTCATCCTTCAGGATCGCGTATTGGGCGTGCTATATCTGGCCTCCAAAGTGACCCGGCAATATTTGAAAAATGACCTCCTTTTGTTGCGGGCGATCAGCACACAGGTGGCCGTCGCTCTGGATAACGCCAGTGCCTATGAAAAAATTGCGTCCCTGAAGGACCGCCTCGAAGAGGAGACACGCTACTATCGAATGGATTCCGAGGTCTCACCGCAATTGGACCCCATGATCGGTTGCTCGGATGCGATTCGTCTGGTGCAGAATCAGATGCAAAAAGTGGCGCCCATGGATTCTACAGTCCTGATCATGGGTGAGACCGGAGTGGGCAAGGAGCTGGTGGCTCGCGGCATTCACAGGCTCAGCGGGCGTTTCAGCGGGCCGTTCATTGCCGCCAATGTGGCGTCTTTTTCCGAAGGTTTGATTGAAAGTGAGCTTTTCGGCCATGAGAAGGGTGCTTTTACCGGTGCCTCCAAGTCACGGTTGGGTCGATTTGAACTTGCTCAGGGCGGAACGCTGTTCCTGGACGATATCCAGAATCTCTCCCGGGATATCCAGGCAAAACTGTTGCGCATCCTTGAAGAGAGGGAGTTCGAACGGGTTGGAGGATCAAAAACACTGAAAGCCGATTTCCGACTCCTTGCAGCGGCAAATCGACCACTGGAAAACATGGTGAACAAAAAGCTCTTTCGAGAGGATCTTTACTATCGGTTGAATGTCTTTCCCATCAGGGTTCCCCCGTTAAAAGACCGTCAGGAAGATATTCCCGCTCTGGCCCTTCATTTCCTCAAGATGTATAATAACAACCTCGGAAAAGAAATCCGGGGGATCTCCAACAGGAACATGAAACGGTTGATGGCTTATCCCTGGCCTGGAAATGTGCGAGAATTGCGCCACTTCATTGAAAGAGCCGTTATCCTCAGTGAAGGGAACGCCTTGATTCTACCCAGCTTCCAGGCCTACGGCCGAGAAGAAGGCGAACCTAGCAAGGACCTGACATTGGAGGAAATGGAACGGTCTTACATCATCAAAATTCTGGAAAAATGCGCATGGAAAGTTGGAGGGGGGGGAGGCGCTGCCCAATTGCTGGGGCTGAAACCGACGACGCTGCATTCCAAAATAAAGAGATTGGGTATCCAGCGGAAGATAACCGCCATCAAAAACCCATGAATATCTCTTATGGTTGAAATAAGATGCTTTAATAGGCATTTCCCAAAGAAATCGGTGAAACGCCTGCCCACACAAAATCCTTGACAGGATCGGTTTTATGGGCATATACCTTGAGTATACCACGAACCATTTGAAATCTATAAGAATGCGGCGCAAATTTTCAGCATCCATGGAAAGGTGACCTAAATGTCCACAACGCTCTATTGGATCCAAGGCGGTGGCTGCGGCGGTGATACGTGGTCCTTCTTGAATGCAGAATCCCCTGATCTGACGGAGCTCTTTGACACTCTTTCCATCGAATTGCTCTGGCACCCTTCTCTTTCCGCCCTCGATTCGAAATCCAAAGCCCAACTGGACCGGCGCATCCTAAGCGACAAACAGCCGCTCGATATTTTATGTGTCGAGGGATCGGTTCTTCAAGGACCTTCGGGATCCGGCCTTGCCGACACCCTTCACGGAAAGCCCAAGAAAGATCTCATCTCCGTTCTGGCCTCAAAGGCGCAGCATGTCATTGCCGTCGGCACCTGTGCCAGTTACGGCGGATTCGGGACGGATCAGGAAACAGAAGCAACGGGCATGCAGTTTCACAAACACAGTTTCGGCGGGTTCCTTGGGAAAAAATATCGGAGCAAAAGCGGTCTCCCGGTCATTAATCTTCCCGGTTGTCCATGCCATAACGATGTGTTGGCCGGTACGCTATCCATCGTTATCAATGACATGCCGCTGGAACTCAACAAAAACCATTGCCCCCTTGACTGGTATCGCATCATGGTTCATCAGGGATGCACGCGAAACGAATACCATGAATACAGGGTGGAGGAAAAACAATTTGGAGAAAAGGGATGTCTCTTCTTTTACATGGGTTGTCAGGGTCCCCTTGTAACCGGCCCCTGCAACAAGATCCTATGGAACAGACGTTCCTCCAAAACCCGCGTGGGCGTTCCCTGCTTCGGCTGTACCCATCCGGATTTCCCCCAGCAGTATCCTTTTTTCAAAACGCGGAACATCGAAGGAATACCCATTGAACTGCCGGCCGGCGTGAGCCGGGCGCACTACATGGCATATAAAGGCATGGCAGCCGCAGCCGCACCCAAAAGGCTGATCAAACGTAAATCAGGAATTTAGACCATGCGTTCAAAAAAAATTCGTGTGATCCCCCTGAACAGGTCGGAAGGCGATCTCGAAATCCATCTGGAGATGGACAACGAAACGGTCGCGGAAGCCAGAAGCGTCGGCACCATGTACCGGGGTTTTGAAAACCTGCTGAAAGGGAGAGCCCCCCTGGATGGACTGGTGATTACACCCAGGATATGCGGCATCTGCAGTACGGCCCATTTGAAAGCCGCCGTCAAGGCGCTTGATATGATAGCGGACGTCCGGGTCCCGGACGATGCCATACGGGTGAGAAACCTGACACTGATGACCGAACAGGTTCAAAACGATTTACGACATGCGTTCCTGCTCTTTACGCCTGATTTTACCAGTCCCGCCTACCAGGAACATGCTCTTTTTGAAGAAGCGGTCAAACGCTATCGTCCCCTTAAAGGCAAAACAGTGGTTCAAACGATCCGCGAAACAAAAAAAATAATTGAAATCATTGCCATACTTGGTGGACAATGGCCCCATTCCTCCTTCATGGTGCCGGGCGGCGTGGTCTCCGTGCCCGGGCAGAACGACATCAGCCAATGCTGCAGTCTTCTGGCCAATTTTCGTCGCTGGTACGAGCGCCGTATTCTGGGATGTTCACTGGCGCGTTGGGCCGAAGTCAGAACCTTAGAGGACCTTGATATCTGGCTTGATGAAGATGGGGAGCATCAGGAAAGTGAGGTGGGTTTTTTTATCCGGTTCGCAAGAGAGACGAATCTGCACGAACTGGGAAAAGGCCACGGAAATTTCATCAGCTTCGGGGCCTTTGAAAAGCCTCGTAAATCAGCCTTAAATCATTCCGGAAACACCCCCTATCTTTTTCCGCCGGGCTTTTTCCTGGACGGTCAAATGGCCACTTTTAATCAGGAAAAGATCACGGAGGACGTTACCTTTTCCCATTTCAAATCTCACGGTCATCCACGTCATCCATTTGAAGAAACCACCTTGGTAGAACCGCCCGCCTCAGACTCTCAAGCCTATTCATGGGGAAAAGCCCCGAGATATGATGGATATCCCGCCGAAACCGGTCCGCTGGCGGAGCTCGTGATGGCTTCGAACCCACTCATCAAAGGGATTTTAGATAAAGAAGGACCCAGCGTATTTTTACGCCAACTGGCCCGCCTGATCCGTCCCACGCTTTTGCTGCCGTTCATGGATTGCTGGCTCAGGGAAACGGGGGTCGGCAATGAAATTTTCTACCGAAAAAACGAACAGCAGGAAAACGGCCAAGGTTACGGCTTGATCCAGGCCCACCGAGGGGCGCTTGGGCACTGGGTAACCCTTGAAGATGGAAAGATTGCCCAATATCAGGTGATTACGCCAACGGCATGGAATGCGTCACCACGCGATGCTAACGGCATCAGGGGTCCTTGGGAGGAAGCACTCATTGGAACCCAGGTAAGAGATCCCGAGCATCCCGTTGAGATCGAGCACACCATCCGCTCTTTCGACCCCTGCATGGTATGTTGTGTCCACACCATCAGGGGACATGATATACGGTCTGCCACCAGAATTTTCTGTTAGTGAAAAAGGATTAGACAATGCCGGTGCGTCCTCAGCCAAAACCTTCCCGAACCGATTCCCAGGTCCTTATTAAAGCACTTTTGAAAGAAAACGCCATCCTTCGCAAAGAGATCCGCGTGGCCCGAGAAGCGGCCGAAATAACCGCAAGCCTGGTGGTCAAGCAGTTTGAGGAAACGGAACGGGTCCTTCAGAAATTTCAAAATGCCAATGCACAGCGGAAGGCGGTTCTTGATTCCGCCACCCAGATCGCCATCATCGCCACCAACATGAAAGGGACCATTTCAGTTTTCAACACGGGCGCCGAAAATCTGCTGCAGTACCGGGCCGAGGAGGTGATTGAAAAAGCCACGCCCGAGATATTTCTGATGGAAAGCGAACTGGAACAGCATCGTGAATCCATCAAACTGACCACGGGGCGGGACGTCAAGGGACATGAAGTCTTTCTTGAATACGCCCGACAGGGACGAAAGGAACAGCAGGAATGGACCTACATTCGAAAGGATGGAACCCACTTTCCGGCAGTTCTTTCCATCAGTGCACTCAGGGATCCCGAAGGCGTCATTTACGGATTTCTTTGTATCGCCATGGATGTGACGGAGAAAAAGCGATCCGAGAAAGCACTGGCTGAGAGCCAAGCAAACTACAAATTTCTCATCGATAATATTCCCAATGTGGTATTTCGCGGATACGCCGATGGATCCCTCGATCTTTACGATGATAAAATTGAGGGGATGACCGGCTATAAAAAGGAACTGTTTGATTCACGGAAGCTTCAATGGTTCGATCTTATTCTGGAAGAGGATCGCCCCCACGCTCGACAAAAATTCATCGATGCACTCAAAACGGACAAGAGCTATATTCGAGAATATCGTATCCGAAAAGAAACCGGAGAAATCATCTGGATTGAAGCGTGCAGCAAGATCGTGTGTGACGAGGACGGCAACATCGACTTTGTCACCGGGTCTTTTCTGGATGTAACTGAGCGGAAACGAGCAGAAAACGCCCTTCATGAGTCGGAACAAAAATACCGTTCCCTTTTCATCAGTGGCCCGAATCCCATTTTCGTTCTTGATCGTGAGACGCTCACAATCCTGGACGCCAGCCCCAGCGCCGAGGAAACCTACGGCTACTACAAAGATGAACTGGTGGGGCGAAACTTTAGAGAACTGGGCACTTTTGAATACGAAGATGAATCGCTCTCGCTCATGGAAAACAGGAATTGGTCTGAAAGTTGCGTCTTCAGCCAGCGAATCAAGCACTTTCGTCAGGGCGGAAAACCGTTTTATGTGGAGGTCAAGGCCTGCTCCACCACTTACCTGGGACGACCCGCCATTATTCTGGCCGCATCGGACATTACCGAAATCATAGAAAAGGATGCACAGCTTTTTCAGGCAAGTAAAATGACGACATTGGGTGAAATGTCGGCGGGAATCGCCCATGAGCTCAACCAACCCCTTAACGCCATAAAAATCGGCAGTGATTTTCTAAAAAAACAGATCGAAAAAAATCGTCCCATAAAAGACAATGAATTGCACCAGGTGGTCAGCGCCGTGTCGGCTCAGGTAAACAGGGCTTCAGAAATCATCCAAAGCCTCAGGGAATTCGGCCGAAAACCGGATTTCAGAAAAGAGAAAGTGGACCTCAACCAAACCATCAAAGACGTGATGAAAATTATCGGCCAACAGCTCAGCCTCCAGAATATCAACGTGGTCTATGACCTGGACGAAACCGCGCCAACGATTCTGGCCAACAAAAACCGCCTGGAACAGGTCATCTTCAATCTGGTAACCAATGCCCGCGACGCCATCGAAAACCGGGCAGCGCTTCCGGAAGATTCAAAGGAAGACATCATTGCCATCTCTACCTGGTCCGAACAGCGAACCCATTTGAATCTGACCATATCGGATACGGGCACCGGCATACCCGAAGAGAACATTCAGAAGATATTTGAACCGTTTTACACGACCAAAGAAGTGGGGAAAGGGATGGGGCTGGGTTTATCCATTACTTACGGCATCATCAGGGATTTTGAGGGAACCATCAATGTGGAAAGCCAGCCGGAAGGAGGAAGCAGCTTTCATCTCCGTTTTCCCTTGAGCAAAAAAGCGGGTCATCAGGAGAAGACCTAGTTCTTTTCAACACATTCCGCATTGGATTCCTTTGGGAGAAAGGTATCGTATGAAAAGGATTCTGATTATTGACGATGAAATCACAACGCTTCAAATGATGAAATTTTTCCTGGGTGCCTGCGGTTATGAGGTATTGACCGCTGAAAATGCCGATTCAGGCCTTGAAATCTTCGAAAAGGAACTTCCACCCATTGTTTTAACCGACATCAAAATGCCCGGAAGAGACGTCTTTTCGGTGCTCAAAACCATCAAAGCCATGCGCCCTGAAACCGAAGTGATGGTGGTCACCGGTCATGGTGACAAGGAACTCAGAAAAAAGGCCTTCGATCTTGAAGCAGCCGAATTTTTCAGCAAACCCCTGGACACGGATGCCCTTGATGCGGCCCTAAAAAAAATCGAGAAAAAGATAGGGATTGATTGAATCGCCGGTTTTCAGGAAGAAGCGTGGGTTTGAGATATTTTCGCCGTATCCGGTCCCCAGGAGCCCGATTCGTATGGTAACAACATATCGGATCTGCCGCTGCAGGTTTCGCATTCCTGCAGAATAGGCGTCAGAAAAGACCAGCACAATTCCAGACCGTCCTGCCGCCAGAACAACATCTGATCCCCCAGCATACAGTCCAGAAGCACTTTTTCATAGGCATCCAGAATGGGACCTTCGTAATTCTGGTGGTAGTGGAAGTCCATGGTGACGGAGCGAAGGCACACCTTGGCACCGGGGTTTTTGGTCTGAAAGTTCAGCGTAATCCGCTCGTCGGGGTAGATCCCCAGGTTCAGGCGGTTGGTGGTGATATGCGCACCCAGAATGCTGCGAAAAAGGGAATGGGGAACCTCCTTGAAGCGAATGGTGATTTCAGTCCGTTTCTGGGCCAGCCTTTTTCCCGATGTAAGATAAAAGGGCACACCCTGCCATCGCCAGCTGTCCAGAAAGACTTTCATGCTGGCAAAAGTGGGAATCAGCGAATCAAATCTGACCCCTTTTTCCTGACGATAGGCCTGCGCCTTTTTGCCGCCCACTTCTCCAGGACCATATTGCCCCAGCACCAGATAATCCCAGAGGTTATCGGTGGGAAAAGGACGCATGGTTCTGTAGACTCTCACCTTTTCATCACGGACCCGATCCGCTTCGAATACGGCAGGTGGATCCATGGCCGTCAATGCCAGAAGCTGCATCATGTGGTTCTGGAACATGTCACGCAAAACGCCGGCTTGATCGTAATATCCGGCTCGATGTTCCACACCCAGGGTTTCTGCCGCAATAATATTGACTGACGCGATATAGCGGCGGTTCCACATGGGTTCAAAAATGGCGTTGGCAAACCGGAACATCAGAATATTCTGAACCGTTTCCTTGGCGAGATAGTGATCGATCCTGAAAATCTGATGCTCCTCGAAATGCTCGTGCAGCGTGCGGTCCAGGTCGATGGCGGTTTGAAGATCCCGTCCGAAGGGCTTTTCCACGACGATCCTGGTCCACTGTCCGTTTTTGCGGTCCTCGCTTGAAAGACCGGCACGGCCCAGCATTTGTGCCGTTGATTTATAAAGGTTTGGTGGAATAGCCAGGTAAAACAGTTTATTGCCGCCGGTGCCGGAAGCACTGTCCAATTCTGATACCCGCTTGGCCAGCTTGTCAAAAGAGGCCCCATCGTCATATTCGATGGATTGATAATGTAAAAGCTTCGCAAAGGCCTCATAACGGTTCGGATCAAAAAGGTTCGCGCGTTCAAGCGCTTCCTTCATCTTCTCCCGAAAGGCTTCCGTCGTCAAATCCGTCCGGGCGCACCCCAGGGCAAAAAAGTGTTCGGGCAATCCGTCATGAATATAAAGGTTGTATAAGGCGGGAACGATTTTCCTGGCGGTAAGATCCCCTGAAGCTCCCACAACCACCACCATGCACGGCGGTGGCGTCCCATCCAGCAGACACGATCCCCTTTCACCACCTGCAACAGCGGTGGTGGTGGAGGTAAAAACATCTGAACTCCCATGGGCCATGTCATCCGGTTGCAGCATCTTCCCGAACTCCCTTCACGGAAGGAGAGATTCAATTTTTGAGACGATGAGATCCACGTCACCCATTGAAACACCTGAAAACCAGACGTTCTGAGGGTAAAGCATCACGTTGGGACCCACGGCGCAAAGCCCCATGCATCCCGATTGAGACACCCTGACCTTCCCTTTCCATCCCTTATCCTTGACGGCCCCTTTCAATGCTTTCCGAATGCCCGGGCTGTCGTTGTCGGCGCAGGATATTTTTTTACCGTACCGGTCATTGGTGCACACAAAAACATGACACACAAAAGGAGATTCTTTCTGCTCGGCCACTTTTGCCTCCCTTTTCGAGTTGAAAACGGTTCAAAAAACGCTCATCCCTGTCTTTTCTCAATGGGTTCATATTCACAGCCGATCAACCCGCAGTAATCCCCTACATACTCGGCTTTGGGTCGATAAAGCGCCGGTTTCTGCTGCGCATCGGCAAATTTTTCTTCGATGATATGGGCACACCACCCGGAAACCCTCGAAATGGCAAAAATAGGCGTCATGAATGCGAAAGGGATACCCATGATATGATAAACCGGTGCACTGTAGAAATCCACATTGGGCAGGATATTCGTCTTGCCCCTGTCTCTGAACGCCTTGATACCATATTCTTCAATCTGGGTTGAAAGCTCATGCCACCGTTTCTGACCGGTTTTTTGCCCGAGACGCTCAGCCATACCTTTCAAGAATTTGGCCCTTGGGTCCATGGTTTTATAAACGGCGTGGCCCATGCCCATAATCCTCCCGCCGCCATCCAACTCCTTTTTCACCCATCCCTGAATGTCTTTTTCGAATTCCAGGTCCAGGAGCATTTTCATCACACGGGCATTGGCACCGCCATGCAGGCTTCCGGAAAGCGCCCCGATCCCCGCACATACACCGGCATACATGTGCGCCCGGGTGGATACCACCTCCCGACAGGCAAAGGTTGACGCGTTGAACGTGTGGTCCGCATGAAGCACCAGGCATGTATCCAGGTCCCGGGCGATTTCCGCGTCGGGTTTTTCACCGTGGAACTGCCACAGAAAATTGGCGGCATGGGACAGGGTATCGTCTGACGGGAGCGGTTCCAGACCTTGGCTGATTCTGTGCCAGGCGGCAACCAGCACCGGCATAAGTGCCAGCAATCGAACGGCCATGGCCAGATTGGCGGATCTTGTGTCATCCCCCAGATTAGGGTCGGAGATACCCAGGGCGGGAATGGACGATTGCAAAACATCCATGGGTGCGGCATCGCGAGGCAGATTTTTTAGATTCTCGATCACGTAGCCCGGCAGATGCCTGGCCGCTTTGACCATTTCCTCAAATTTTTCAAGGGCTGCCCGACCAGGCAAAATACCGTTTAAAATGAGATAGGCCACTTCCATAAATGTGGAAGATTCCGCCAGTTGCTCGATACGATACCCCCGATACAGTAAAATGCCGTTTTCACCGTCAATAAAGCTGATTTTGGTATCGGCAACGGTCACCCCTCGAAGGCCCATATTTTTCACATGTACTGTTTCAGGCATTTTTTTCTCCTTTACTTTCAGAAAATCACATCAACCAGCCGGATCAGGCATAATGGAATTGACCAGTTTTCGCTCATTGGGCATGACATCTCTCCACTTGAGATCATAAACTGTATAAGGGCCCTTTCCGGTTAACAACTTGAGAACCGCAACCTTCATATCGTTTCCGGAATCCCGACGATAGCGCACCCAGAGCAGCTTATCAACATCAAGGCCAAACTCCCTGCAAACAGCCTTAATCAGATCCTGATATCTTTTTTCAACAGAATAGCCTTCTTTGGAATCCGAAGCAAGGACAACGAACGGCTTGAGCATTACCACATCACTCTTTTCAGCTGAAAGATCAAAGATAGTAAGATAGTGGGATCCAGGCCACCAGCTTACGGGCTTGTAAGCGCTATCCTTTTTTCCATCCCAAGCGTACTTTCCATCATAAATAATCATTGGGATTCCTTCCACGAAATACAGTCACTGCGGCAATCCCTGATGGCCTCGTTAATATCCTCCTGGGAATCGCCATAGGGATGGATCACTTCTATGTAGCCGGCATCATTGATCTTAAATGTCAGGGGACACAAATCAACGCAAATGCCGCACATGCTGCAAAGGCTCAGATCAACATCAGGTGCTTTCATGAGGCACATGTTCCCAGAAAAACCGTTCGACTTCCTCGAAAGGCGATTTCAACTGCTCAAAATGATTAAACACACTGTCAACGGATTCATCTGATAACCGTTTTACCTGCCCATCGCTGAACCATTTCCAGCAGCCCTTTAGGCTTAACCGGCTTTGAAATATAGTCATCCATGCCGGATGCAATGCACTTTTCCCGATCACCCTTCATGGCATGGGCCGTCATGGCAATAATGGGCAGTTCGCTGAACCGAGGCGCCATTTTTCTGACGGCAGCGGTCGCCGCATATCCATCCATCCCCGGCATTTGGATATCCATAAAAACCATGTCATAATTACCTTTCTTGATGGCCTCCAGTGCCACCAGGCCATCGCCGGCCACATGAACCGTATGTCCCGCTTTTTCAAGTATGCGCGCAGCCACCTTTTGATTCACCAGATTATCTTCCACCAGGAGCACTCGGGCCTTACCCATGCCCTCCTCCCCCAAGCCGTGCCGTGTAACGATTGCAGGGCGATTGGACCGAGCTTTCTGAGAAGCCATATCATGGGAGCCCACAAGGGTTTCCGCAAGGGCATCAAGAAGCTGGGACTGTCGAACCGGCTTACTGAGATAAGCGGAACAGCCCAGTTCTTTAAACCTGTGGGCATCACCCCGCTCTCCAACGGAAGTTAAAATCAGTATACGGGTATTTTCATTCCCGGGTTTTGAACGGATCGCACGCACCACCGCTTCACCGCCCATTTCAGGCATCTGATGATCCAGCAGGATGGCATCAAAGGGACGGCCCTCCACCATTCTTTGCGCCAACAGCGCCATCGCTTCACTGCCGCTTTTTGCTTCCTCGGGGAAACAACCGAATGAAACTAAAGTTTTGTTCAAAATAGTCCGATTGGTGGCATTATCGTCCACGATCAGGACGTGGCTTCCCCTGACGCTTTGCCGGGGTTTTATGGTGGGTTTTTGAGGTTTATCCTGTTTTGCGAAGGGGAGGGTGAACCAGAAGGTACTTCCCACTCCCACTTCACTCTCCAAACCCATCCGGCCTCCCATCAATTCCACCAGACGTTTTGAAATGCTCAGCCCCAGACCGGTTCCTTCGAACTGGCGGGTTGTACTGCCGTCCACCTGGGTAAAGCTGCTGAAAACAGCTTCCTGGCGATCCTTCGGTATACCCATGCCCGTGTCGGATATGGCAAATCGAATAACCGCCAGATCATCTTCTTCCCTGACCATGGCAGCATGAAGATCCACATTCCCTTTTTCCGTAAATTTGACGGCATTTCCCGTCAGGTTCACCAGAACCTGCCGCAGCCTTTCGGGATCGCCCAGAAGCCGCACTTCACAATCCGGATCCACAAAGCAGGTAAATTCCAATTGCTTGGCCTGGGCATTGGGCGCCATCATCTCGCCCACCCCTTCGATGACATACAGAAGGTCAAATGCAATCTTCTCGAATTCCAGTTTGCCGGATTCGATTTTTGAAAAATCCAGGATGTCGTTAATCAAAGTCAGCAAACCATTTGCAGCGCTTTTCACAATCTCCACATATTCCTGCTGTTCCGTGTCCAGATCCGTTCCCAGCAAAAGTTCGGTCATACCGATAACCGCATTCATGGGCGTTCGAATCTCATGGCTCATATTGGCCAGAAAATGCCCTTTGGCCATGCTGGCAGCCTCGGCTTGACGCCTGGCTCTCACCAGTTCGGTAACGTTGATGACATTGAGCAGCACACCGTCATAATGATTTTCCCGGTATATGGGTTGTACCCGAAAAATTGTTTCCATATCACCCACGGAACGTTGTCTCACAACGGCTTTACTTTGGGGGATTTTCCGAAATTTCCCGATATGTGCGATGATGTTATCGAGGATCTCTCCGGAATGAAAATCTTCAAGTTTTTTTCCTAAAATATCCTCCCTCGATTTTTGCATAAAATCACAAAAGTAGCCGTTGACTTCCACCACGCGGTTATCACTGTCGGCAAAAACAACCCCTTCTTCCATACCCAAAATCATGGAAGACAATTTGGCGGCTTCATGTTTTGCGGATTCTTCCGATGCTTTCAAGGCGGTTTCAGCGTCAATCTCAGCGGTTCTGTCCTCGTAGGTCAAAAGCTGTTTTCCATCTCCCATATCAACGGCCCTGAACCGGATCATCTTGTCACGGCCGTCTTTACACCGCACTTTGAAGGTTCGAGCATCGATGGCACCGGTCTTTAGGGTTCTTTCCGTATCGGCCCTCCACGTTCGGAAAACCATTTCCCGGTAAGCCGCATCCGGGTAGGCCTTTTCAAACCAGATTCCCTTGGTGGGAATATCTTCGAGGGTATACCCGAAAAGTTCGGTGAACATAGGGTTCACATATTCATTCGTCAGATCTTCGTTGGAAATGGAAATGCCGAAGGGGGAGCATTCCGTCAGCCGCTCAAAACGATCCTTTTTGCTCACGAGGCGTTTCCTCCGTGATGCGCCACAGCTAATCTCTCAAGTCTTTTTTCAGTATTTTGCCCACATTGGTCTTGGGCAGTTCATCTCTAAATTCAATCATGGTGGGGAGTTTGTAGGCGGCCAGTTTATCTTTGCAGTAAGCAATGAATTCTTCTTCAGTGCCCGTTTCACCCTCTTTCAGCACGACGAATACCTTCACCTGCTCGCCCCGTTTCGGATGCGGTACGCCCACGGCCGCGGCTTCCACAACTTTGGGATGCTCAAAAAACACCTCTTCAATATCCCGCGGATAAACGTTATAGCCGCCGGAAATGATCATATCCTTTTTGCGGTCTACAATGTAGAAATACCCTTCCTCATCCATCTTTGCGATATCACCGGTATGAAGCCACCCATCGGTTAATGTTTCGGCTGTGGCCTCCGGATTGTTCCAGTATCCCTTCATCACTTGAGGGCCCCTGACCAGCAGTTCACCCGATTCCCCCACCGGCATGTCCGTCTTTTCATCGGTTAAATCCACGACACGGCACTCGGTATCGGGAATCGGGAGCCCGATACTTCCCACTTTGCGCTTTCCGATGAACGGATTGATGTGGGTTACCGGCGACGATTCGGTCATACCGAATCCTTCAACGATGGTGGAACCTGTCTTGGCCTCAAAATCCCGAATGACTTCCAGGGGCAGCGGGGCACTTCCGGAAAAGCATCCTTTAATGGAGGTCAGATCCGCCTGATCGATTCCGGGATGGTTCAGCAATCCGATAAACATGGTGGGCACCAGCGGTGCGAAAGTCGGCTTGAATTTGCCGATGGCCTCCAAAAGCGCTTCCGGCTGCGGTTTGGGGACCAGGATGTTCCCCCAGCCGGCATATATGGCGAAATTCATGGCCGTGGACAGGCCGAACACATGAAAAAAAGGCAACGCTCCCAACATTATCTCCTGCCCGTCGCTTAATCCCGGAAACCAGCTTCTGAGATGCTGGACCTGTTTGCTGAGATTGCTGTGCGTCAGCATGACGCCTTTGCTGACTCCCGTTGTCCCCCCGGTGTACTGGTACATGGCCGTATCGTCAAAGGAGAGTTCAACTTCCGGCGGCCGGCCGGAAGCACCTGCCAGGGCATCCTTCCAGCGATACACATCGGGCGCTTGTTTCACGTCCGCCTTCAATCCTTTCTTTTTGCCCACCAAGGGGAACAGCAGGTTTTTGGGAAAAGGGAGATAATCGCCGATGGAGGTGTATATAATCTGCTTGATGCCGGTTTTGGGCCGAAGATCGATCATGCGGTTCCCCAGAAGATCGAGTGTGATCAGCAGCTTTGAACCGGAATCGTTGAACTGATGCTCCAACTCGCGGTCCGTATAAAGCGGGTTGTTCATGACCGCCGTAGCACCTATTTTCAAAATGGCGTAGTACCCCACCACACAGGGGATGATATTGGGCAGCAGAATGGACACACTGTCCCCTTTTTGAATCCCGAAATCGGCAAGACAGGCGGCAAGACGGTCCACCATTTCCTTGAGCTCCCGGAAGGTCAGTTTGTAACCCTGAAAAAGAAGCGCCATTTTATGGGGAAAGTTCTGAGCCGATCGGTCCAGAAATTCAGGAAGGAAAGTTTCTTCGTAGTTCACAAACTCCGGGACACCGCCATCGTAATGGGCCAACCATGGTTTTTCTTGATACGCGCTTGATGTGGTCATGGGCTCTCCTTTTCTTGATGAGATCGGTTCGACGATGGGCGCAATCTGTTTCAGAGAACTGATAACGATTAATTTATATCTATGATAATGGCTTAAGCATGTCAACAAAGAGAAGCGCTTTGGCGTAATCCATGCCAAAAAACAGCGCTCGGGTGGAAAACAAACGAAAAAAGATGGGTCAGTTTCAGAAGGGTGTATTTGGGAATGAAAATAAACACCGAATATTAAACAAGGAATGTCGAACCATGAAGTCTCCTTCCATATTCGTTATTCCTTGTTCGATATTCATCGGCTTAACAAAGTTTCCAACCCATCTTTGCGGATAAACACACGGAAAGAAACGGTGGGAATCAGCAACATCAGGCTTTCTTATTCACCCGGAAAGTTTCGTCACCTCTTTTAAAGAAATCGATGATCTGCGTGACGGCAGCCACACCGGCATTGATGTTGGCTTCCGCGGTCTGAGCACCCATTTTTTTGGCAGTGAAGAAGGTACGGTCCCCGCAGGTGGCGCAGATCTCATCCTTGCAGTCCGGGGTGAGGTCCGATCCGTAGCGAAAATCCGGTCTGTCAGCAAACATTTTTTTCAAACCGTCTTCGTCGATCACCTCTTTTCGGGCTGTATTGATGAGAGCAGCCCCCGGTTTCATTTTGGAGAGGAGATCATAATTAATGGAGTTGACGGTTTCCTTGGTGCCGGGAATGTGAAGGCTGATAAAATCACAAGTAGAATAGAGTTCTTCCCTTGAATCCACGGGGGTCACATCGTCCGTTTCCATGATACTCCTGTCCACATAAGGGTCATAGGCATAGATGTCCATACCGAATCCGCGGGCGAGCCGTGCCACGCATTTTCCGGCGTTGCCATAGGCGTGAATGCCGATACTTTTTCCTCTCAGCTCCGTACCCGGCTTACCCACATAATGGTGACGCACCAGGTTCAGCATCATACCGAAGGCCAGTTCTGATACCGCGTTACTGTTCTGCCCCGGTGTGTTCATCACGCAGATGCCCTTTTCCGTGGCCGCTTCCAGATCGATATTATCATAGCCGGCACCGCCACGGGCCACCACTTTCAGATTTTTCGCGGCATCCAGAACTTCCCGGGTCACCTTGTCGCTTCGAATGATAAGACCGTCTGCACCTTTCACGGCATCCAACAGTTCCTGCTTGTCAGTGTAGTTTTCAAGCAATTTCAGTTCAAAATCAGGGCTTTTCGCAACGACTTCTTTCATACGCTCAATAGCCGCTTTGGCAAAAGGTTTCTCCGTTGCAACCAGTATTGTTTTAGACATTTGTTAACTCCTCTTACCTAATAAATTTACCTAATTTGGATTTCAGAGAGGGTGTATGCTACACCTACCATGCAATTCAATCAAGCAATAATTTATGCCTGCTAATTCCAGCAGTTGATCCGCTTGCCGGGCAAATCTCTTTCTTGACACCCGCCGTCCACTCTTTTAAACTGATTTCCATCCATCATTTCCAAACTCTTTCCATTGTGAGGTAACCCGATTGAAAGGAAAAAAAATCCTACTGGGCGTGACCGGCGGCATCGCCGCCTATAAAGCAGCCGAACTGGTGCGGCTTCTGGTCAAGGCCGACCTGCGGGTGGAAGTCGCCATGACCGAAAGCGCCACCTGGTTTGTGGGGCCGCTCACCTTTGAAACCCTTTCCGGGAACAAAGTGATCACCCGCACGTTCGGACGGGCAGAAACCCCCAGGGATCACATCCGCTGCGGCCAGGATTCGGACCTCATCATCATTGCGCCCGCAACCGCCAACATCATCGGCAAGATCGCCCACGGCATCGGTGACGATTTTCTCTCCACCTGCCTTCTGGCCGCCACCGCCAAGATCCTGCTTTGTCCGGCCATGAACGATCGCATGTTCCTGAATCCGGCAGTGCAGGACAACCTGGATCTCCTTAAAAAAAGGGGGGTTTTGGTGATGGCCCCCGACAGCGGCGATCTGGCCTGCGGCAGCGACGGGCCGGGCCGTTTACCGGATCCCGCCGACATTCTGGAACGCGCCCTGATCCTCCTGTCGGAACCGGATCTTGCAGGGCTGAAGGTCATGGTGACCGCCGGCCCTACCACGGAGCATATGGATCCGGTCCGTTTCATCACCAATCGCTCATCGGGCAAAATGGGGTATGCGCTGGCCCGCGCTGCAGTGCAGAGGGGTGCGGAGGTGGTTCTCATCAGCGGACCAACGACCCTGAAACCGCCCACCGGCATCACTTTTTGCCCCATCAACACCGCACAAGAAATGAAAGCGGCTGTTTTGGATCATCGGTCGGGGTGTCACATCATTATCAAAGCCGCGGCCGTTTCCGACTACAGACCCAAAGAGACATTTGATCAAAAGCTGAAAAAAGGGGCGGCAACGCTTTCCCTTGAAATGGTCAGGAATCCGGACATTCTGGCGCTTCTGGGGGAAACAAAAAAGGACCACCCTTCCATACTGGTGGGATTTGCCGCGGAAACCGAAAATCTCCTTCAAAATGCACAAAAGAAAATCAACGCCAAGCATCTGGATATGATCGTGGCAAATGATGTTTCGAGAAAGGATGCCGGATTTCAAACGGATACCAATGCCGTCAAAATCATCTATGGGGACGGCCGTGTTGAGGATTTGCCGCTCATGGCAAAAATCGATGTGGCGCACCTCATTTTGGACAGGGCCAAAGCACTGAAGGATAACATTTCTTGACCATTCAAGAAGAATTGAAAGAGATCTTGTTTGAAACCAAACGGCTGATCTCCGCCTGCCGGGAGATGGGCCTTGAACCGCCCATGCTTCAAAAAGGGGCTTTGGATTTCATTCATCATAAACCGACCTCAAAAAGACCCGCGACACCCGTAACCCCTTCACCTTCCTTTGGTTCGCTGGAAGCGCTCCGGGATCACATCGGGGACTGCCATAGGTGCAACCTTCATACGGGTCGAAAAAACCTGGTATTCGGCGAGGGGGACGAAACGGCAAAGCTGGTTTTTGTGGGTGAGGGCCCGGGTTTTGACGAGGACCAGACCGGCCGGCCCTTTGTGGGAAAAGCCGGAGAACTGCTCACCCGGATCATTGAAAACGGCATGGGACTCACCCGGGATTCGGTTTATATCTGCAATGTGGTCAAATGCCGTCCTCCGGACAACCGCGATCCCAATCCCGTTGAAATCGACATCTGCCTCCCTTTCCTCAAAGCCCAGCTTGCTATCATCAAACCCGACGTCATCTGCGCGCTGGGCCGCGTGGCCTGCCAGGCACTGCTGGGCAGCGGTTTCAGGATCACCCGCGATCGGGGCCGCTGGCGCACTTATGAGGACATCCCGCTGATGCCCACCTTTCATCCCGCCTATTTGCTGAGAAACCCGGCCGCCAAACGGCCGGTCTGGGATGATGTGAAGAGCATCATGGGCAAACTGGGACTGGAGGTAAAATCATGACGGCTGAAACATCCTCAAGAAAGTCTCTCGGTTTTTTTACGGCCTGCCTGATCCTGTTTTTTATGCTGCCCTGTTCCAACGCACTTTGTGAAAGTGCCGGATCCATCTTTGTCATCGAACTGGAGGGCCCCATCAATCCCGCCACTGCGGATTTCGTGGCGCGGGGACTTGAAAAAGCGAAAAACCGGAGAGCATCCCTCGCCATTATTCGAATGGACACGCCGGGGGGCCTGGGATCATCCATGCGCACCATCGTCAAAGCAATCCTCAATTCTCCCGTGCCCGTGGTGGTTTACGTGGGACCCAAAGGTGCCGGAGCGGCATCGGCCGGTGTCATGGTAACCGTAGCGGGGGACGTGGCTGCCATGGCCCACGGGACCAACATCGGCGCCGCCCATCCGGTGGGTGCCGGCGGTAAGGATATCGGGGGGACCATGAGCGAAAAGGTGGTCAATGACATGGCCGCCTACGGTCGGGGAATCGCCGAACAAAAAGGGAAGAACGGCCAGTGGGTGGAAAAGGCCATTCGGGAAAGCGTCTCCATCACCGCCGAGGAGGCCAAAGAAAAAAATGTGGTGGATCTGGTGGTGAACAATATGGATGACCTGCTGAAATCCCTGGACGGGCGGGTTGTTGAAATGCCGTCCGGAAAAACCACCCTCAGCACCAAAGGGCTCAAAATCATTCATTACAAACCGGATCTGCGCGACAAAATCCTGAAAATCATCAGCGATCCCAACATCAGTTATATCCTCATGATGATCGGCCTGGCCGGCTTATATTTTGAACTGGCGAGTCCGGGAGCCGTTTTCCCCGGCGTCATCGGCGCCATCAGTCTGATATTGGCCTTTTTCTCTTTTCAAACCCTTCCCGTGAACTACGCGGGCGTTATTCTCATCTTTCTGGCCATCATCTTTTTTATTGCGGAAATAAAAGTGGCCAGTTATGGCGTTTTGTCCATCGGCGGACTGATCGCGCTCACCCTGGGCAGTCTGATGCTTTTTGAAAACATGCGGGTCTCGCTCAAGCTGATGATGCCCACCATCGTGCTGGTGGGCGGCTTTTTCGTGGTCGTTGCGGGTGTGGCATTTCGCGCCCTCAGGAGCAAGCCCACCGGCGGGTCGGAAGGCATCGTGGGAGAAGAGGGCGAGGTCAGGGAGGCAATTGATCCGGAAGGGCTGGTGTTTGTACATGGTGAATACTGGCGGGCTTTTTCAGAAGAGCGCATTGAACCGGGCGAAAAGGTGGAAGTCACCGGTATCAAGGGGCTGCTCCTCAATGTACAAAAAGTGCGCAACCGGGAACTTTAACTTTTTAGAGAGAGGTGCGTCATGTTCTATATACTGGGTGCAGTACTGATCGGTCTTTTTCTGGCAAGCGCCATCCGGGTTTTAAGGGAATACGAACGCGGCGTGATATTTCGAATCGGCCGACTGATTAAAACCAAGGGACCGGGTTTGATTATTCTGATTCCCATCATCGACAAGATGGTAAAGGTGAGCCTGCGGCTTGTGGCCATGGACGTTCCCAGTCAGGATGTGATCACCCGGGACAATGTCTCCGTCAAAGTGAACGCCGTGGTCTATTTCCGGGTTATGAATCCCAACAACGCCACCGTTGAGGTGGAAAACTACCTCTTTGCCACATCGCAGCTGGCCCAAACCACCCTTCGAAGTGTCTGTGGTCAGGTGGAACTGGATGAACTCCTGGCGGAACGGGACAAAATCAACACCCGGCTGCAAGCCATTCTGGACAAACACACGGATCCCTGGGGCATCAAGGTTGCCACCGTGGAAGTGAAACACATCGACCTTCCCCAGGAAATGCAGCGGGCCATGGCGAGACAGGCGGAGGCGGAACGTGAGCGGCGGGCCAAGGTCATCGCCGCGGAAGGGGAATATCAGGCAGCCAACCGTCTGGCGGATGCCGCGGAGATCATCCACAAGCATCCCGAAGCCCTGCAGTTGCGCTATCTGCAGACCCTGAGAGAGATATCCTCTGAAAGCAATTCCACCACCCTGTTCCCCATCCCAATCGATCTTCTGACGCCGTTTATCCGGAAAGAAAAGGAAAATTAGGCTGCTGTGTTGCATTTTTTAAACCGCCTGTGCTAAAAGAGGTTCTCACATCGGACTGTGAGACGATTTCAGTAAAAA
>JAJDOH010000266.1 GCA_022340265.1 Deltaproteobacteria bacterium
AAACGAGGAGCCCCGTGCAGAAGCACGGGGCTCTTTCTATTATGGCAACGGTGGGATCCTCAAACCTTGATTCCCTCAGTGCAGGAAGAATAGGTATCTTTGCCATATTTGACCATTTGGCCATATATGGCCACGACATTGACATTGATCAGGCCCTCTTTCACCAGCCCTTCTATTGCGACTATTCAATGATAAATCAGGTTGTTAGATAATATCAGGGTGACAATTATCCAGTTTGGCACGGAGTTTGGATACAATAATTTACAACTAAAGCGCAAGCGGAGGGATTTTAGACGATGACATCAGTGTTCGTGAAAGGAGGCTCGGTACCATGCAAATCGATATATCCCCACAACCGGTGGTTGCGTTAATCGCGGGTATCGCGATTCTCGTTGCCCCGAAACTATTGAACTTTATCGTTGCCATTTATCTCATTGTGTTTGGCGTTTTAGGGCTGGTCCGAATGTAGTCAAACCGAAATCCAACAGGAGGAATATTATGAAATCGAGCATTAGGGACAAGGTGGAAGGAACGTTTCACGAAGGGAGGGAATTATCATGAGTACTACAACACTTATTATTATCGTTGTCCTTTTGGTTTTATTATTCGGTGGGGGCGGCGGTTACTTTTGGAGCAGACGACGGTAAGCATGTCGGATGCAGCGGATTGGATAACAGCGATGTCTTTTGAATTAGAAATGACTCTTCTTCAGGGAAGGGTCATTTTTTTGGCTACCGGTACGTCCATCCCTCTACCTACCCCTTCACCCCTTCATTGCAGGCAGCAAAGACCGTCTTGAACCAATGGGGCTGCTCAAAGGCCTGTTCAACGGACGCGGCGCATTTTTTCTGAAGCGCCACGAATTTTATTGCGGTGAGCTCTTTTTTTATTTACCCTTTAAACTGACTTAGAACATGTTCCCCTTCTGGGTGTGTGTACCCCTTACCTTGCGTACAGGAGGACGAATGACCGATTACGATGCCATTGTGGTCGGCAGTGGCGCCGGTGGTTTGGGTGCGGCGCTGCGAATGAGCCAGCAACGCGTGTCTGTCCTCTTGCTTGAGGCCGCACCATCCTTTGGCGGCTATTTGAATGCATTCACCAGAAAGGGCTACTCTTTTGATACTGGCCTTCACTATCTGGGTAAACTGGCCCCAGGAGGGTCTTTTCGGATGCTGTTGGAGCTG
Source organism: Deltaproteobacteria bacterium (assembly GCA_022340265.1). Lineage (GTDB taxonomy): Bacteria > Desulfobacterota > DSM-4660 > Desulfatiglandales > Desulfatiglandaceae > NaphS2. The sequence continues at coordinate 1,188 of JAJDOH010000266.1, forward strand.
CTGGAGATCGACAAGGAGGTGTCCTTCATCGAGCTGAATCCCGATGGATTCGATCGTTTTTGTTTTCCTGATTTTGAGCTGCGGCTCTGCAAAGGCAAGGCGCAATATCAGGAGAGACTTCTGGGACTCTTTCCCAATGAATCCAAGCCGATCAAGAAATTTTTCCATACCATCGATCAATTGCTGAAGGCGCTTTCCGATCCCAAAGGTCCTCCAAAAAACATTCTTGATAAAATCGGGTACGTGCTCCGACACCCGGTCCTGGTGAGGTATTTTCGGTCAACCTACCAAAAGATGATCAACGGCATCACCCGCAATCCCCTTCTCCAGGCAGCTTTGTCAGCCCACTGCGGCAACAGCGGCCTGCCGCCCAGCATGGCTTCCGCCTTTTTGTGTCTCATGCTGCTGGATCATTATTTTGACGGCGCCTATTATCCCAAGGGAGGCAGCGCGGCCTTTCGGGATGCCTTTCTCTCCGGACTTCGTGGGCACAAAGCCGTTCTGAAGGCCGGTGCACCGGTAACACGCATCGAACGTCGGGGGGCGGAATTTTGCGTCTCTACAAAGTCCGGCGATCAATATACGGCCAGAGCCGTGGTCAGCAATGCCGATCCCATCATCACCTTCCGGCAATTGGTCGATCCCGCCCTGATTCCCAAGCCCCTGGCAAAGAAAGTGGCCCGTTTACGGCCGTCGGCCGGCGCCTTCTATGCCTTTATCGGCACATCCCTGGATTTGGCCGCCACACAACTTTCCGATGCCAACATCATTCATTTTGATTACATGGATGTGAATCGGTGTTTTGAGACCCTTCAGGAGCGCGATGAAACCGACCCGTTCTCCTACTATTTTCTCACGTCACCTTCCCTGAAAGATCCCCAGAGCCTCCATGCCCCCCAAGGCCACCATACCCTGCAGATCATCACCGGGTTCGGCCATAACCATCCCTTTGTGCCCTGGACCGGTACCCGGAGCAGACAGCGCGGCGAGGCTTACGACCACCTGAAAAATCGTTTGGGTGTGCAGCTCGTACGATCCGCGGAACGGTATCTCCCCGGTCTCAGCGATCACCTGGAGTATGTGGAGTTCGCCACGCCCCTCTCCAGTGAATATTGGGTCAACAGCTTTCAGGGCGCCAATTTCGGTCTGGAACAAACCCCGGACCAGTTCGGCGCGGGCCGCTTTTACGACTGTACGGCCGGCATTGAGGGGCTGTTTCTGGTGGGCTCCGGAACGATCAGCGGCGGTGTGTTGTCCTGCATGGCATCTGGTGTGTGGGCAGCCAGTCAGGTCCTTGATTTTCTGAACACCTGATCCATTTTGCGGCATCGATGCGCAATATGCCGGAACGTGATCTTCCGTCGATCGATCAGTCTTGGCAATCAATAACCGCATGTCCTTACTGGAGAAAAATTAAGAACGTTCCCGAGACTGCGAGATTTTCCCATTGGGAGACAATCCCTCCATGATCTTCTCATCTGCTGAGCGAATGTGTAAATCCCTTTGGGGGAAAGGAATTTCGATCCCGCGATCACGAAAACGCTTCTCGATTTCTTGGTTCAAATCGCTAATAACCGTGAAACGGTTGTCAAATTCGTCCGTCCACACTTTTAATTCGAAATCGAGGGCGCTTTCTCCGAAGCCCATAAAAAACACAAGGGGTTCCGGCTTAACCAAAACCATCTCATTTTCTTCGGCGCATGCCATCAAAATCTCTTTAATGGGTTCTTTGGTTGATGCACGTCCACACTCCTGCAAATAAAGCCAGTTGGGTTTTCCTCCAGCTATCTACCCGGAAATTGCGACCTGTTTCCGCCCGTATCCGGCCTCGTACCCGTGGGCCCTTCCGGACGACCCGATGATGCTCCTCTTCCGGGGGACTCCATCTTATAACCAGGATTGGGAGCTTCGGGGCGTGTCGATTGTGACGGGGCAGCCGGTGGGTTTGCTACCCTGGGAGCGTTTGTTGGCGCAGTTCTTCCGTCAGTCCCGATCTTCCTTGAAGTTTCCGGTTGTCCAGATGACCTTCTTTTCAGAGGTTCAACAGTGGGATTTGTTTTGGGAGTCTTGTAGCGAACAGGCGGCTCTTTCCCGGCTGGGGAACCGGTTGTTCTTGACTGACTGCCGGGTTGGCTTGTCGGGCGGGGAGACTTTGGTATAGTTCTTTTGTCAATCTCGATTTTCTTTGAACTTCCCGGCGCATTTGAAGGTCCTCTCTCCAGAGGCTTCGTTGCGGAAATCGATTGGGTGTTTTTATTACGATTCGAAGTTGCCTTCTTCGTGGATGCTCGTTCGATCGGTTTTGCCGCGATCGGAGAATCCGGAAGTTTCACCCTGTCCACATTGTTCTTTTTGGCAGATCCCACGGACGGTTTGGCCAACCCCCGAGATTCCAATTTGAGCCGCTGATTACTAAGATTGCGGAGCTGTTTGTCATGCTGTTCGATTTGCACACGCTCATTTCTGCTCAAGGATTCGAATTTTGGCAGATCCTCCCTCTTTGTTGTCAATGGAAAAAAAGGCTTTTTAGAAGAACGTCCCGAGGAACTTGATCTCAGTGATTCTTGTTGGAGTTTTCTCGACTCAAGGAGGTTTCTCGGCGGCCTGGCCGTCTCATCTTTGCGACGTAATTGATAGGTACTATGCAGATTTTTTTCCCAATTGGGATTGTTCCGGTGCTCCCAACGCTGATGCGCATAAATGGGGTCGTATCCGTGACGCCTTACATGGGGTGAAAACCATGGAAATATGCCTCTTTGATAATACCGGGGAGCATAATAATCACCAAAATAGTAGTGGTTATAGCCTGGACGAATGAAAAGACAGTCTGAAAAAATGCTCACGTTAATCATAAATGATGGTGTAAAATAGAAGCCGCTTCCGAAAGTCACGCCGAAACCAAAAGCAACCGGTGCAAACAGCACGCCTCGAAAACCAACAGCAAAATCCCAGTAACCCCCTATAAAAACATACCCCCGGGGTGTCCACACATAATGTGCGGGCATCCACACCCAGTCAGGCCGCATCAAAGCCCAATAACCGGGACGCCAGGCGTATGCATTACTATACCATACCCAACTGCCGGGTATCCAAGTGTAGTTCGATGAGGGCGCATTGACATTGGGTCCCACCTCAACCGATTCGGGAGGCTCGGGCAGGTACGTCGTGGCACTGTTTTTCTCAGGCGCCCAATAGCCTGAAATCCATTGATAGCCGTGCCCCGCGGAGTTGACCCAATATCCGGGGATCCATTGCCGACCGGGTGGGACCACCCGCCAAGTGCCGCTGATCCAAATAAAATCGTTTCGATCATCATCCCAGCCCCAGTAGCCTGGAATCCACTGGACATCACCCTCGGGTTTCTGTTCCGGTGGAACCTCGTTGATGAGCTCCGGCGGTACTTTCGGGACGATGATTCCAGGTTCAGGATCAAATGCGATGGTCTCGGCAAATGCTTCGTGTATGGGGCCGTGTGCGAGTACATCTATTTGCTCCTCATCAGGTGAATTTTCCGCAGCCACCGCTGGAAATGCACCCAGTGTGCTCCCCAGCAGTCCCAGTAGCGCAAATAACCAAATATTTAGAATCATATCTCGGAACATCGTTCGATCTCCTTTGTTCTGTAACCGCATGGCCGTCCACGCTAAAAAGGCAATGCAGAACTGATTAATAAATTGATCTGCTTACTGAGAAAAGAATTGCACCCCCAGACCGAAATACTCGATTGTGTTTTCATAGAACTGTCCATTGGGTGATTTCCCATTATAATACTCCAGCAGCAGCATAAGCTTTCGGCCTAGAATTTCAGGATTTTCAAACTGTATTCCCGCACGCACCGACAGATCCGTATTCCACCCGCTTTCCTGCCAGTTCTGAATGTCGGCAGCCGCCACGGGAGACAGGGCGCCGTTCAGCCAGGACCATGGGCTGTGAAATTCCAGGCCGACCTGACTGTACCAGGGCTCGAAATCAGATGGCGTGCGATCAAAAAGATACCCGCCTCCGGCATAGGCACGGAACCCTTTGGGAAAATCGTAAGAAAACAGGGTATCAAAAGCGTTATAGCTCAGATTTTTTCGCTCCTCGGCATCTCCCCTTAAGACATATTCATCACCCAGGTGCGAGCTTTGATGAAATATGCGCGTCATATTGGTAAAATTTTCCTTCTTGATGGAGACTGGAATCGCCACCCGATAGTCCGCATTGATCAGATCAAAGGATTCAGCATCCAGGTCGAAAATGGAAAAAACACCCGCCTGAATGCCCACCTCCATGGTGGATTGCCAGGGGCCGCGAAAACGATAGATACCGAACGTCTCGCCGAAACTGACGGATGCCACATCCGTAAGCAAATCGCCTTTCGTATATCGCTGGTAGGAAGCGGAAAACCGCGGCCATCGGGGTGCGGCAATCAGCGGTCGAAACAGCTGCGTTTCAGGCAGGAAGACCGGCAAAGACCCGTCCAGTGAAACCGTTTCTTCATTGTCGGTATCGGCTGCAAGAACCTTTTGCGGATATTTTTCACCCAAAAGAAATTGAACCTTTTTGACACCTTTTATGCCTGAGATCACCTGGCCCAAATCTGTCTTTTCTTCTTCCGATAACCGACTTTGCTCAACATATACCACGCCATTTTTCACCTGAATGGATCCTACCTGGGCCGGATAATTCATGGCCACAATGGCAGTCACATAACCTTGAATAAAGTCATCAGTGGCCTCCGCCGCATCAGATTCAGAAACCGGATACCAGGCCGCTACCCAAACGGTAAAAACCCAAAAAATCCATAAAGGACTCTTCAAAAAACCGCCATGAAAAATCGTTCTACGCCTTATTGACCTTTTCAAAATGCTCACCTCAATTAAAAAAGCCTCTTTACGCCAAACGTTATTGATTCGCCTTGTCGGTCGCCTGTTTCACTTTATCCCCCGCCTTTTCCAGTTGGTCTCCCACTTTTTCCATGGCGTTATCCACTTTTTTGCCGGCTTTTTCTGCCGGCCCTTCCTTTTCGCATGAAACCAACCCGAATGAAAAAGCCATCACCAATACCATAATCCCTATTTTCCAACCCTTCACGAAACTTCCAGACCCGTAAGCACATTTTTCCATCATTTTCTCCTTTCGATTGTAATTGAAGTGTCTGTTTTTATAACTATTTTTGGATTTTTTAGCGCACAAAGGGATATCCCCGTATAGTCCCATAATGTATTCTCCCCTGAAATGCGCGGCATACTTTCTTTAAGGATTCCACCGGGCAAAGGAGGTCTTGGCTCTAATCTACCCTTCAATATCATTTTCGATGTTTTCGAATTCTTCCTTCTATGATGATATATCCAATCTTCGTGCCAAACTGGACGAGTTCAGATCATTTGATTTAACCTATTGATTTGTCAACTAATACCCAAACTCCAAATGCTGGTGGGTAAAACCATGTTGACTGAAACAGTGGCCACATTTGACAAATGGTCAAATATGATCAATTTTTTTCACTGTCCATACCGTACGGCCCTGACATAATGGGTCGTGATTTTAATAACGCCAAACGTAACTTGAGACCGCAGACCGGCTTAAAGCCTTGACCATTTCCCCCCAATATGGCATTCTGGCCCAACTCAGGAAAACATAACCCTCATTTAATATTCATTCGGTACTTGTTGACATTTAAGCTGATTTGAATTCCATTTGGCAAGGGGATTTTGCCTGGTGGGTGAGAGGCATTGGGGATTGGGATGGATGTGAAGGAACCAAAGGTCAAGAAAGAGAGAGAGTCCAAACTCAGGCAAAGCGCTGAGGAAAAACTGAAAGAAGTGACCACAGGCATGGCAGATCTCTCCGAAGTCCCGCCCGAAAGGACAGCAAACCTCATACACGAGCTTCAGGTTCACCAGATTGAGTTGAAAATGCAGAACGAAGAGCTCCGCCGTATTCAAGGGGAATTGGAAAAGGGGCGGGATCAGTATTCTCATTTGTATGATTTCTCACCGGTCGGCTATGTTACGTTGACTGAAAAGGGAATCATCCATGAGGCCAATCTCACCCTTGCTTCCATGTGTGGTGTAGAGCGGAGCGTTTTGGTTGGAAAGCCGTTCTCCCGTTTCGTTTTTAGAGACGACCAGGATGCTTTCTACAAACTTCGGCATCGCCTTCTGGAAACGGAGAAATCCCAGCACTGCGAACTGCGCCTTTTGAAAAAGAACGACCATGCGTTTTTTGCCAGTTTAGACTGTATGGTTGTGAAAAACAGGGACGACGATTTCAGGTTTATCAGAGGGGCAGTGAGCGATATCACCGAACGGCACCTTATCGCCGAGGCTTTGCAGGAAGCCCAGAACGGGCTGGAACAGCGAGTCGAAGAACGGACAGCAGAACTCCGGACGGCGAATGAGAACCTGGCGCAGGAAATCGAAAAACATCGAAAGTCAGAGGAATCCCTCCGCAAAGCCCTTTCTGACATCAAGAAGCTAAAAGAGCAACTCGAGGCAGAGAATATCTACTTTCGACGAGAAGTCAAAATAAAACATCAATACAACCAGATTCTCGGGCAAAGCGATAGTCTCAGGCATGTTCTTTTTAGGGCGGAGCAGGTTGCTCCTCAGAACACGACGGTCCTCATTCTTGGCGAGACCGGTACGGGAAAGGAGTTGATCGCCGCCGCCATCCACACCATGAGTCCACGTAAGGATCGGCCGCTCATCACGGTCAACTGCGCCGCCCTGCCGGCCAATTTAATAGAAAGCGAATTGTTCGGCCGGGAGAAGGGGGCCTTTACCGGGGCCGATACCCGGCAGATAGGCCGGTTCGAGGTTGCCCAGGGGTCCACCCTTTGTCTGGACGAGATCGGAGAACTGTCGATGGAGTTGCAGGCCAAGCTGCTCCGGGTGATCCAGCATAACGAGTTTGAGCGTCTGGGCTCCTCCCATACCATCAAAGTCGATGTGAGGGTCATCGCAACAACCAATCGAAACCTTGAGGAAGAGATTCTCAAAGGCCGATTCCGGCAGGACCTTTACTATCGGCTCAATGTTTTTCCTATCACGGTACCGCCATTACGGCAGCGGAAAGAAGACATCCCTTTGTTGGTCCATGCCTTCATAGAGCGCTATGCCAAAAAGATGGGGAAAAAGATCACATCGGTTCCGAAGGGGACGATGAAGGTCCTTCGGGATTACCCGTGGCCCGGGAACATCCGGGAGCTGGAAAGTATCATTGAACGGGCCGTGATTTTGTGCCCCGGGCCGGTCTTGCATTTGGCGGATAAACTGGTTATTTCACCCCATCCCCTGTCATCCGACATGAAAACGCTGGAAGAGACCGAGCGAAACCAAATCCTCAACACCCTCTTGGAAACCCGGTGGTGCATCGAGGGAAAGAACGGGGCCGCGGAGATCCTGGGGCTCCACCCGAGTACCTTGAGAGCAAGGATGCATAAGCTCGGGATCGTCCGGCCGGAGGCCAAGGTGCCGGATTAGGCTGCCCCGCTATCCTCAAAAATCCCCTCAGTATATGGAGGTTCCACCAAATGTTGAGGGCAAATCAGCTATTCCATACGCTGCCGTTAGTCTTTCCTGTTGACCTAACCAACCGTTATTAATTCAGTAATCGAAAATATTCCCGATTCTCGGTTTTTGGCAGGATATTTGCATTTCCCAGTTCCATGGTCCTGTTCATCTTACGAATGAAAGTCCCTGCAGAAAAACGCAAGGAACTTTCCCAGACGATCGCATTACTGATCGGCGCCATAAAGACAGAAAAAGGATGCCGGCGTTGCGACTTTTGCGGGAGTATGGAGGATGAAAATAGACTCTTCCTTTTTGAGGAGTGGGATACCCGGGAGGACGTTGACCGCTATCTAAAGTCTGAGGGGTTTAAGGTATTTCGAGGCGCGATGAACCTCCTCCAGGAGCCCTGCGAAATGGTGTCTCACGAGGTAGCGGCGGGAAGTCATGCGTTAAATGGGACTGATAATGTTCAGAAAGGGGTGAAATGAAAACATACGCGTCAATAATGGAGGTTCTTATGATGGAAGGAAGAAAAGCATACGAAGAAAAGCTCGATGCACAGTTGAAGGAATGGAAGTCCCGGATCACTGTGCTCAAGGCCAAGGCGGACACAAAGACGGATTACGACACAATCATCCAGGCATTGGAGCATAAACAGGATGAGGCCATGACGAAGCTGCGGGAGTTGAAAACCGCCGGCGATGAGGCATGGGAAGACCACAAATCAGGCTTTGAAAAAGTATTGGACGCATTTCAGACCGCCTTCCATGGTGCGGCTGAAAATTTCAAATAGGCAAGAAGGTCGGCGCCCTTCGGTCTGACATATGTTGTTTTCAGTTCAGGCGGAGGGATTTTAACTGGTGATATCAGTGTTCGCGAAAGGAGGTTCAATAACATGCAAATCGATATATCCCCACAACCGGTGGTTGCGCTGATCGCAGGTATTGCGATTCTCGTTGCTCCGAAACTATTGAATTTTATCGTTGCCATTTATCTCATTGTATTTGGCGTGTTAGGGCTGATCCGAATGTAGTCAAACCGAAATCCAACGGAAGATTTTAGAGGTGTTAGGAGGGAGCGAAGATGCTTTGGACCATATTTGTAATTCTTTTGATTCTGTGGGGCTTGGGCTTGTTGACCGGGTACACGATGGGTGGTGTCATTCATGCCCTGCTGGTCATCGCCATCATCGTGGTGGTCATCCAGGTTATTCAAGGACGAAGACGTGTGTAGCTACTTTAGGCCCTTGTCGGATGAGACAAGGGCTTTACAGAAAGGAGTAACAGCAATGAAAATGAGGAATAGATTTATCGGGTATTTTATCCTTCTGATAATGATCGCAGCCTTTTCGGCCTGTGCATCCACATCCAAACAGGAAAGCACTGGGGAATATGTCGACGATTCGGTGATCACGACCAAGGTCAAATCCCTGCTTGCAGCGGATGATTTTCTTAAATCATTTAAGATCGGTGTAGAAACTTACAAAGGCAGCGTTCAACTGAGCGGATTCGTTAACTCTCAAAAGGCCGCTGATAAAGCGGTTGAAATCGTACGGAGCGTCAAAGGGGTTACATCGGTAAAGAATGATCTGATCGTGAAAAAATAGGGTGCGGGAAAAAGAGGAAAGGAGTGATTGTTATGAAGAGATATCTATTTTCCAGAATGGTTGTAACAGGGGTTGTAGTGGTGTTGATGGGCTTTGGCGTCAACGCATTTGCAGAAACGGGCGGAGGGTCCGGAATGGGCGGAGGCTCCAGAATGGGCGGAGGCTCCGGCATGGGTGGAGGCGCCGGAATGGGCGGAGGCCGAGCCAACTTGACCGATGGTCAGATTAAGCAAATGCAGTCGGAACAAACTGCATTCAGGGCGGCCACGGAGGATATCCGCCAACAAATCACTGAAAAAAGGCAGGCACTATATGCGGAACTGGCCAAACAGACACCCGATGCCACAACAGCCAAGGACCTTCAAAAGGAAATTTCGGACCTTCAGTCTCAATTTGACGAGAAGCGACTGACACACATTCTTGAAATGAAAAAAATCGACCCGAATTTCACGGAAAGAAGAGGCATGGGACAGGATTATTTTCGCCGCGGACAGGCCAATTAAGAAATCAATAGATTATAGTTAACGACAATGGACTCGTTCAGTTTGGCATGAATTTTGAGTGCGTTATAGCTCAGCGGTTTTTGGCAAGCAGACATAAGCTTCCATAAACAATTTTTTGGATGCGCGAATGAGGTGGCGAAGATGCTGTTGATCATATTCATAATTTTTCTAACGCTATGGGGGTTTGGCATATTTACAGGGTACACTATGGGTTGCATTATTCATGACATGAAGGAAAACAAAGCCGGCAAAGTCCAAGAGAAAATCGGCCAGATCAAGAATGTCCTTGAGAAGCAACTATAGGCTTCCATTTGAAATTGGGAGGAAAAACCCATGGGAACAAAAACGATATCATTTATCGAGCCGAGTGCACCCGGCCTGCATATCTTCAGTAAATTCCCCATACCGCGCCTTGGTGCGGTGCTATTGTCTACAATTCTCAGAGAAAGAGGATACGACGTAAAGACATTCATTGAGGATCTTGCCGCACCGGACTGGGCGTTCATCGAGAGCTCGGATATTGTTTGCATTTCCACCATCACCTCAACGGCCATCAAAGCCTACAGCATGGGGAAAAGACTGAGGGAGCTTCATATCCCGGTGATTATGGGGGGGGCACATCCCACGTTTCTTCCTGATGAAGCGCTGGGTTATGCCGACTTCGTCATACGGGGTGAAGGGGAGAATGCCCTTGTGGAACTGCTTGAACACATGGACAAAGGGGTTCCGCAATTAAAAGACATTAAAGGTCTTTCCTACAGGGACAGGGAAGGGACAAATGTTCACAATCCTTCCAGGGATTTTCTTGAAGACCTCGACAGCCTTCCCACGCCCGATTTCTCCCTTGTCCATAACTGGACCCCATCGAATACCTATCCTGTTGCCACATCGAGGGGTTGCCCCTACGAGTGCAGCTTCTGCTCGGTCATCGGAATGTTCGGAAGGAAATACCGTTGTAAAAGCGTTGGGGCTACACTGGCGGAATTGAAACATGCCGTATCGGTATCCAAAGCGGTCAAGTTCATTGTTGACGATAATTTTGCCGCCAGTAAAACAAGAACGAAACAAATTCTCCGAGCCATGATCGATGAAAAAATCAGGACAAGGTGGTCCGCACAGGTGAGGACTGAAGTGGGAAGGGATCCCGAACTTCTCCGCCTGATGGCTGATTCAGGTTGCGATACGCTGTTTATCGGTCTTGAATCCATCAATCCCAGGACGCTTGAAGAGTATAATAAAAAGCAGGACCTGCAGGATATCATTACCTGCATCAGAGCGGTCCGATATCACGGCATTCACGTCCACGGAATGTTCGTTCTGGGAGCGGAAACCGATGACGTCCAAACGATTCGTGAGACGGTTGCTTTTGCACAGCGCCTTGCTATCGACACGATACAGATCATGATTCTTACCCCGCTGCCGGGAACACCGCTTTTTGATGAGATGAAGAAGAACGGAAGGCTGCTTCATACGGACTGGAGTCAATATGATGTTCAGCATGTGGTTTACAAACCCCGACTCATGTCGCCGGCTACCCTGCAGATTGAGACCCTCAAGGCGATGGGACGTTTCTATTCGTGGAAATATGTCTTCAGGCATCTGGCGAAATTGAATTTCCACTACACAGCGGTCGGTCTTTTCGGCAAAAGAGCGGTTGACAAGAGTCTGAAGGCGTTCTCAGACTGTCTGGATCACGCTGCCTCACCATCCTTTGGCTGCGAAGAGGTAACCTGAAAATTGAGCAAGACCCACGCACCATAAACACTCAAAGCAGATTCTGACAGGAGGCGCACCGTCATGTCTTTTAAAGAAAATCTAAAGGCCAAAATGAAGATTGACAAGCTTGTTAAAAAGCTGATTTCCACCATGAAAGAGCCCCCCGGGAAGTGGTGGTTGGACAAGGACCTCACTGAGGAGCTTCTTCATATGACCGATTTCGAGCATGAAAAGGTCAGGGATCTCCAGCTCTATGTACGCCCTTCGGCGGGTGAGACCATGGAGGTGCTGGTCCTGGACAACGCGTTACCCATTTACCGCACCACGGTGAATGACGTCGTCCTGCGCAAGAGCCCTTGCTGGCATGAAATGGTGAGCATCCGAAATATCCGGAAAATCATGAATGACAAGGATGTCATCGTCAGTAAGGGGAAGGCATCGCTTGAGAAATTACACGCAGACGCTTTGGCTTTGTTGGATCTCACCTACACCGGGGATGACATGGCGCTGCTCCTTGAGGATGCGCGCCGTGGCCTGGCCCGAAAATCCGTTGAGCAGGTTCAGGAATGTCTTGAATTCTTTTTTGAAATTCTGAATTTTCAGCCCCTGTTTTTCGGGCCGATGGAGCACGATTTGCAGACCTTTGCCATGGCAAAGCTTAACAATGGCGATGTTCCCACATTTGAGCATCTCATCCTGTTCGATGAAAGAACCCTGCTGTTAGGTATGAAGAAAGGCGCCTTTTCGCCACAGCGCGATTTAGACCTGGATTGGTTCGGACAATATCTTCGGGGTGAGAAAACGGCCGACCTTCAAGGCATGGATGTTTTCGAATTTCTGGCTGAACTGGCTCTGGAAACGGCACATCCTAATGCTGCCGATGCTCAGAGCTTGGATGAACCGCAGATATCAACCGGCTGACCGAAACCTTGGGTGATAAATCTCTCTCCGCCGAAAAATGATTGCGACCGGACCCGTTTGATCCTCCGCTGAAGATCCGGTTCTCTTCAAGAATTCGCACATCATAAAACGGCGGCTTCTTTATTAAATCGGGGGCCGCCCCTTCTGAACGCAAATCGGCGTTTATAGTCTTCCATCGGGAGTTGGAAAGTATCATTGAACGGGCCGTTATATTCAAAAACTCCCTCAGCATATGGCGGTTCCACCAAATATTGAGGGCTACCCAATCATTTCAACCTTCTCCTCGCTTCCTCCTGTTCATATAACGCATCGTTATTAATGGATTATTGCAGCATTCTGCCTTTGCCAGATTGTTGGCAGGTCTTTTGCAAGTATAATTTTCGTGATCCTGGTCGGCATTCAAAAGGTTTTGGGGAAGGAGGGGAAGGAGCCGATAAACGCAAAAAGGAAGAGAGATAAGGGCCGACCATAAACAACTCGAAAATGAATTAGAAGAGGTCAATCATGGACAAGACATGTAATCCGCTTCGAAGAAGGGGAGAGAGGAACGTCTTTTGCTCTTACTACAAGGGTTGCCTGGACCATGCGGTCTGGATGTCCTGGCCCTACTGGGGTTGCGGTGATTGCAGGCATAAGCTCGATCAGGGAGCCAGGCCGGAGATGACGCTTTTCGGAGGAGATTCCACTGGGCATTATCTTTTGAGATTGAAGCCCCGGGTATCCGCCGCGGTATTCCGCGCCGGTAGCGAATGATAGGGATCGTATTTTTCATCCCCATCTTGTGTCAGTAGTCAGCCAAGCCGCCGGCGGGGCCGGTTTGAACGGGAATGAAACTTTGGAAGTTTCATAGGGGTACGGTTGCTGCACCATTAATGATAACGGAGTAGAATATACCTGAAAAGGAGGTTGTGAAAATGAGAAGGGTCGTGTTTTTAAGGGGATTATTGGGAATAATGCTTTTGGTCCCGGGGGCGTTGTCGGGATGTGGTGAGAAGGACCAACCCCAGAGCAAGCCTGCTGCCGTGTCCGGGGAAGATGTCAAAAAGGAGGCCAAGGAGGCTTATAACACAGCCAAGGCCTACACGAAGGAGCAGATGCAGGCTTTTCGGGAGCAGACGGAAATTAAACTAAATGAATACAAGGAGGAGTTTGATCAGCTGCAGGCAAAAGCGGAAAAGATGGGAGGCGATGCGAAGACCAAAGCTGATGAACAATTGACCGCATTGAATCAAAAAACAGAGGTTTTAGCCGAGAAGTTGAAAGAGCTGAGTTCTTCCAGTGGAAATGCCTGGGAGCAATTAAAGTCAGGTATCGATGCGGCTCTGGAGGATTTGGGTAACGCCTACAAAAAGGCAGCGGCCGAGTTCAGCAAATCCTGAGAACAGTGATTTTACCTTATCAGGATTTTTTATGTAAACTTCAGCGAAACCGAAATCAAACAGGAGGGATATCATGAAATCAAGCACAAGGGACGAGGCAGAAGGCAAGTTGCACCAGGTGAAAGGTAAGATCAAGGAGATCGCCGGGAAAGTCATCCTGAATCCTGACTTGGAAGCCGAAGGCAAAAAGGAAAACAGCACCGGCAAAGTTCAAGAAAAAATCGGTGAGATCAAAGAGGTCGGCGGTAAGTAAACAAAGGCTTCCATAGAAGGCTTTTGGAGGCGTTGGAGAGGTGGCTAAAATGCTTTGGACCATATTTGTAATTCTCTTAATTCTGTGGGGGCTGGGTTTGTTGACAGGCTACACGATGGGTGGCGCCATCCATGCCCTGCTGGTCATTGCCATCATCGTGGTGCTGATCCAGGTTATTCAAGGACGAAGACGATCATAACCATTCAGGCCCTTGCCGGACAAGGCGGGGTCCTTACAGATAAGGCGTAACTGCCATAAAAAAGAGGCATGGGTTTGTCGGGTATTTTGTTCTTCTGATCCTGATCGCAGCCTTTTCGGCCTGTGCATCCACATTTAAACAGGAAAGCACCGGGGAATATGTGGACGATTCGGTGATCACCACCAAGATCCCTCAATATATTGAGGTTTCACCAAATATTGAGGGCGAGCCGATCGTTTCAACCTCTTTTTTCCTTTAATCCAATCACTCGTTATAAAAGGAGATCGCAGGCGTGAGGTTTGGCGGCAAGATAATCCCGAGGATCCACCTCTCTTTGAAAGCCCGTTTCGGCGGTGTCGCCGGACCTCTGGCGTATGCCGAAGATGAGCCGCCCCTGCGATCGGAACTCTTCAGCAGCGATCAGATGAAACGGCATGGCAGGGTGCTGGCGGAATCGCACAAACTGAGCCCGGGGCGCCCTTCGAACCGACTCCTGACCCGTCTTGCCGAAAATGAAACCGTCCTGATTGAAGCCCACAAACTGTTGACGGAAGCGGTTAAGGCCGATCGTCGCATTGTACCGGCCGGAGAGTGGCTCCTCGATAATTTCTATCTGATCGAAGAACAGATTCGCATGGCGCAGCGGCACCTGCCCAAGCGTTACAGCCGGGAACTGCCGCATTTGCTGAACGGCCCATCCGGCGGCCTTCCACGTGTGTACGATATTGCACTGGAGATTGTCTCCCACGGCGATGGGTGCGCGGATGCGGAAAGTCTCAGTAATTTCGTGGAAGCCTACCAAACGGTAACCGACCTGAAGCTCGGCGAATTGTGGTCCATCCCCATCATGCTGCGCCTCGCGCTGATCGAGAATCTGCGCCGCATTGTTGCCAGGATTGCCGGTGGACGGATGGACCGTAACCGTGCGGATTATTGGGCGGACCAGATGGTGAAGAGCGTCGAGACCGACCCCAATGGCCTGATTCTGGTGATTGCGGATATGGCCCGCTCGAATCCTGCCCTGGTGAGTTCGTTCGTCGCGGAATTTGCACGCCGCTTACAGGGGCAGGGACCTGCTTTGGCTTTGCCGCTCACCTGGATTGAGCAGCGCCTTTCAGAGTCGGGCCTGACCATTGAGCGGTTGATGCAGAAAGAAAGCCGGCAACAGGCAGCCGACCAGGTTTCCTTAAGCAACAGCATCGGCAGTCTCCGGTTTCTGGGCGCGATGGACTGGCGTGAGTTTGTTGAAACCATGAGTGCCGTGAATCGAATCCTGCGGGAGGATCCGAGCGAAGTATATGGAAAAATGGATTTCGCCACCCGCGATCGGTACCGTCACATGGTGGAATACATCGCCAAGCGCAGCCCGCTTTCCGAAAGCGAGGTAGCCCGTCGGGCAATCCGGCTGGCCGGCGAAGGTGTGGACGGGAAGGACGGCGGCAACCCATCGGCACATGTTGGATTCTATCTGATCGACAAGGGATTGCGAGATCTCGAAAGCGTAGCGGACATACGCCTTTCCACCCTGGAGGCGATTCATCGAAAGATCTGCAAGGCTCCTTTGCTCCTCTATCTGGGTGCGAATTTTCTGATAACGGTGATTTTGACCGGCCTGTTCCTGGAGAAAGCGAACCTCGGTGAAATGCCTGTCTGGCTAATGGCACTGATTGTCGCTTCCTTGCTGCTGGGTGCAAGCCACCTGGCTGTGGCCCTTACGAACTGGCTGGCCACGTTGCTGGCCGTGCCGCGCCTGCTGCCACGCATGAACTTTTCCGAAGGAATTCCTCCAGAATTTCGCACCCTGGCCGTGATTCCCACCATGCTCACCAGCGCACACAACGTCGAGAATCTGGTTGAGGCGCTGGAGGTTCGATTCCTGTCCAATCGGGACGACAACCTGCACTTTGGTCTGCTGACGGATTTCCGGGACGCCTCGGAGAAAACACTTCCCGAGGACGAGCCGTTGTTGAGTCTGGCCCAAAAGGGAATCCGGGGATTGAACGAAAAATACCGAAACGCTAAAAGCGATATATTCTTTCTCTTTCATCGTCCGCGGCGCTGGAATCCGCACGAAAAAATCTGGATGGGTTACGAACGAAAGCGAGGAAAGCTTGAGGATTTGAATTTGCTTCTGCGCGGCGGCAAGGAAGATTATTTTTTTCTTATCGTCGGAGATATGGGTGTCTTAACGAATGTCAAGTATGTAATCACCCTGGACACGGATACGGCCCTTCCCCGCGATTCGGCGTGCCAGTTTGTAGGCGCCATGGCCCACCCGCTGAACCGTGTGCGGTACGGCAAAAACAAAGAGCGCGCGGTTGCGGGGTATACCATCCTGCAGCCGCGCGTAGCGGTAAGCCTCCCTGGCGTGAACCAATCGCGCTATGTGCAGCTGTTCGGGAATGAACCGGGCATCGACCCCTATACACGGGTGGTCTCCGATGTTTACCAGGATGTATTCGGTGAGGGCTCATTTATCGGAAAGGGCATCTATGATGTGGATGCGTTTGAACGGTCCCTCAAGGGGCGCTTTCCCGAAAACAGGATCCTCAGCCATGACCTCCTGGAGGGATGCTATGCGCGAGCGGGACTGCTCAGCGATGTGCTGTTGTACGAGGAATATCCATCCCGCTACGCTGCGGAGGTCAGCCGGCGGCATCGATGGATTCGCGGAGATTGGCAGATTGCCCGCTGGCTCTTTCCGGGCGTTCCCGATCTTGCGAAAAATCGTCGCAAAAATCCCCTCTCCGGGGTCTCCCGCTGGAAGATTTTTGACAATCTTCGCCGAAGCCTTGTACCGGCTGCGTTAACCTTGCTGTTGCTCCTGGGCTGGACAACATTGTCGCCACCCTGGTTATGGACCGTGCTGGCGATGGGAATCCTCCTGATTCCCTCCTGGATCGCCTCGCTTCTGGATTTGTGTAAAAAACCGCGTGAAGTGTTGCTGCGTCAGCATCTTGCCGCATCGGTGCGATCGGCCGCAAGACACTCCGCTCAGGCGGCCTTTACCTTTGCCTGTCTTCCCTATGAGGCCTTTTTCAGTCTTGATGCAATCGTGCGTACCGCTTGGCGGATGCGGATCAGTCATAAACAACTTCTGGAATGGAATCCCTCCGTCGATGCGGATCACCAAGGCCGAACGGACCTTACCGCCTCCTGGCGAGCCATGTGGTTTGCCCCCTTCCTGGCCGCCGCCGCCGGGATTTATCTGGCCGTTTCGAATCCGGCTACGCTCATCCCGGCAGGGCCCGTGCTGAGTCTGTGGTTCATTTCCCCTGCAATCGCCTGGTGGATCAGTCGGCCTTTGGCTCGCCGGAAAACAACCCTGACGGCTGATCAGACCCTCTTTCTTAGGAAGCTTTCCCGAAAGACCTGGAGATTTTTCGAGACCTTTGTCGGTCCGGAAGACCATTGGCTGCCGCCGGATAACTATCAAGAGCAGCCTGTTTCCGTGGTCGCGCACCGAACGTCGCCCACCAACATGGGGTTTGCGCTTCTGGCGAATTTATGTGCGTACGACTTCGGTTACATATCGGCCGGGGAACTCATCAAGCGCACGAGAAATGCGTTTCACACCATGAAAAAACTCGAACGCTATAAAGGCCACTTTTACAACTGGTATGACACCCTGACGCTGAAACCGCTCCAACCCACCTATATTTCGACGGTGGACAGCGGGAACCTTGCCGGCTATCTGCTGACCCTGCGGCCCGCTCTCCTCGCGCTGCCCGGCGAGCGGATCCTGGAAGCGCAATGGTTTGAAGGTCTTGGAGATACCCTGAGCATCCTTATGGATGCCATGGGAGACCCCGCTTCACCCTCGCTCGGTCAGTTGCAAAAAGACCTGGCTTCCCTGTCCGCGTCCTGGCCCACAAAGCTCAGGGAGACCCGTTTCCACCTTGCGGGAATGGCCGCATCCGCCGAGGGGTTGGTGCGCAGTCTTGGCACTGACCCCGCAAGCCAGGTGGGCCATTGGGCCCGCGCCTTACTCCGGCAATGCCGGGAGGCTCTCAATGAGTTGGCATTCCTGACGCCCTGGGCCGTTCTACCCGATCCTCCGGACAAGGAAAGCATTCCCGGCTGGCTTGATGCGTTCCCTACGCTGAACGAACTGGCCGGATTTACGGGAAAATGGTTGCAGGCCGTGGAGGATCGCGTCGGCCCGGAGACATCCCTTGAAGAAAAGAATCGCCTCAGTGAATTTCGCAGCCTCATCATTCAAGCAAGCGGCCGCGCCAGGGCCAGGATTGCCACCATCGAGCGCCTAGCGCGGCGATCCGTTGAAATGGCCGATATGGAGTACGATTTTCTGTTTGACAAGGCCCGTCATCTACTGACAATCGGTTACAATGTTTTGGAGCGCCGTCGGGATTCGAGTTACTACGACCTGCTGGCTTCCGAAGCAAGATTCGCCACTTTTGTGGGAATTTCACAGGGGAAACTGCCCCAGGAGAGCTGGTTTTCCCTGGGGCGCCTGCTTACCAGCGCCGGCGGAAAACCGATCCTGCTTTCGTGGAGCGGTTCCATGTTTGAATATCTGATGCCGCTTCTGGTGATGCCCACTTACGAAGGCACCCTGCTGGAACAGACCTATCAGGCCGCGGTGGAGAGACAGATCCAGTATGGAAGAAGCCGTGGGATGCCGTGGGGTATTTCGGAGTCGGGCTATCTTGCCATCGACATTCACCGCAACTACCAGTACCGCGCCTTTGGCGTCCCGGGGCTGGGACTCAAACGCGGGCTGTCCGAGGATTCGGTTATTGCGCCCTATGCGTCCGCCCTCGCCCTGATGGTGAGGCCCGAGGCGGCATGCATGAATTTGCAGCGACTCGCCGCTGAAGGGTTAGCGGGGAAATACGGCCTCTATGAGGCCATCGATTACACCCCGTCACGACTGCCGCACGGACAATCGAGCGCCGTGGTCCGGTCCTTCATGGCCCATCACCAGGGCATGAGTTTGCTGGCCCTTGCCTATCTGCTTCTGGGCCGGCCCATGCAGAAACGCTTCGATTCGGACCCGTTGTTCCGGGCGACCACACTGTTGCTGCAGGAGCGGATTCCCAAAGCCACCGCTTTCCATTGGCACACCGCCGAGCTTTCCGAAGTCCATGCTGCCGCCGGCGATTCCGAGACACCGGCCCTCGTCTTCCACAGCGCCGACACACGTGTTCCGAAGGTGCAGATTCTGTCCAACGGCAGATACCACGTCATGGTTTCAAACGCGGGCGGCGGGTACAGCCGCTGGAACGATATGGCCGTCACACGCTGGCGGGAAGACAGTACCCGGGACAACTGGGGCTCATTCTGTTACCTCCGTGATGTGGCGAGCGGGGAGTTCTGGTCCACAGCGTATCAGCCAGCGCTCAGGCCATCGGAATCCTATGAAGCGATTTTCTCGGAATCGAAGGCGGAGTTCCGCTGCCGCCACAGCGATTTGGATGCGCATACGGAGATTGTGGTTTCACCTGAGGATGACATTGAAGTTCGCAGACTTGTCATCGGCAACCACTCGCGCGCACGCCGGACCGTCGAGATTACGAGCTATGCGGAAGTCGTTCTCGCATCGCCGGCGTCAGACGCACTGCATCCCGCTTTCAGCAATCTCTTTGTTCAAACCGAAATCCTCAGCGCCAAGCAGGCGATTCTCTGCGCCCGCCGGCCCCGTTCCCCGGATGAGCCGACGCCCTGGATGTTTCACCTCATGGCCGTCCGAGAGACGAACATAGAGGATATTTCCTATGAGACCGACCGCAGTCGATTCATCGGCCGCGGAAACACCCCGGCCGACCCTCAGGCAATGAACGAAACCACGATGCTCTCCGGCAGCGAAGGCTCCGTGCTCGATCCGATTGTTTCCATCCGCTGCCGTATCCATCTGGAACCGGGAGAATCGGCGACCATCAATATGGTCTTCGGCATGAGCGAGACCCGCGACGCGTGTGTCGGTCAGGTTGAGAAGTACCGGGATTGGCATTTTACGGATCGGGTGTTCGATCTCGCGTGGACCCACAGCCAGGTGTTCCTGCGGCATATCAATGCCACTTGGGCCGATGCGCAACTATACGGCCGTCTCGCCGGTTCCATCATTTATGCCGATTCCTCGCTGCGGGCCGCCCCAAAGGTTCTCGTCAAGAACCGCCGCGGACAATCCGGTCTATGGAGCCATGCTATTTCCGGGGATTTTCCCATCGTGCTGCTTCGCATCGGGGACCGCGCCAATATCGATTTGGTGCGGCAACTGGTTCAGGCTCACGCATACTGGCGCCTAAAAGGATTGACGGTAGACCTGGTAATCTGGAACGAAGATCACTCCGGTTACCGGCAAGGGCTCCATGAACAAATCATGGTGCTGATTGCCGCCGGCATTGAAGCCAACATGACCGATCGACCCGGCGGCATCTTTGTAAGACCCGCGGACCAGATGTCGGATGAGGACCGCATCCTTATCCAAACGGTGGCCCGGGTCATCCTCAGTGACGATCGAGGAGCGCTGGCGGATCAGATAACCCGTCGCGGGCTTCCGGTAACAGCCGTTTCGAGCCTTACTCCGAGGCAAACCCGCCGCACCGCTTCTTCGGAAGTTGGCGCGTTACCGCGCAGTGATCTGGTATTTTTCAATGGGCTTGGAGGGTTCACTCCGGATGGGCGAGAGTATGTTGTTACCACCGGGCTTGGACAAACAACCCCCGCGCCGTGGGCGAATGTCCTTGCGAACCCAACCTTCGGAAGCCTCATCTCGGAGAGCGGTCCGGTGTGCACCTGGTCCGAAAATGCCCATGAATTTCGTCTCACCCCCTGGACCAATGATCCCGTGAGCGATTCCAGTGGAGAAGCCTTTTACCTCCGTGATGAGGAGAGGGGTCACTTCTGGTCCCCCACACCGCTGCCCAGCCGGGGCGACACGCCTTACGCCACTCGGCACGGATTCGGCTACAGCGTTTTCGAACACAATGAGCGCGGCATCCTCTCAGAGCTTTGGGTTTACGTTGCCGTGGACGCGTCCATCAAGTTCACGGTATTGAAAGTGCGTAACAAGTGTGGCCGGTCCCGGCGACTTTCGGCCACGGGATACGTCGAATGGGTGCTGGGAGATCTGCGGCCGAAATCGGCCATGCATGTGATCACCGAAATCAATCCCGAAACCGGAGCGATCTTTGCACGGAATCATTACGGCGCGGAGTTCGCCGATCGGGTTGCCTTTTTCCATGTGGACGATACGTCTCGGACCGTGAGTGGCGACAGGGCGGAGTTTATCGGACGAAACGGCACGCTGCAAAGTCCGGCTGCCATGACCCGGTCCGGCCTTTCCGGCAAAGTGGGCGCCGCGCTGGACCCCTGTGCCGGGATCCATGTACAGTTCGAGATAGGAGACGGTCAGGAGCGTGAGCTGGTTTTCCTGCTGGGCATCGGAAAAGACGCCGGTGATGCCGTCAACATGGTCAGACGGGTTCGGGGTTCCGCGGGGGCACAGGAGGCGCTTGAAGCGGTATGGGGGTACTGGAATCGAACCCTCGGAGCCGTGCAGGTGGAAACACCCGATACGGCCCTCAATGTGCTGGCCAACGGATGGCTCCCGTATCAGACAATGACTTCCCGTCTTTGGGGACGGTGTGGTATCTACCAGTCGGGCGGCGCCTTCGGTTTCCGCGATCAGTTGCAGGACGTGATGGCACTCGTATATGCGGAGCCGGGCCTTTTCCGCGAACATTTACTCCGCTCTGCGGCCCATCAGTTCCCAGAAGGTGACGTTCAGCATTGGTGGCATCCCCCCTCGGATCGGGGTGTGCGGACCCGCTGTTCCGACGATTATCTCTGGCTGCCATTGGCCACCTGCCGTTACATTTCAAACACAGGGGATACGGGGGTGCTGGATGAATCCGTCCCATCCCTTGAGGGGCGGCTGCTGAAGGAAGACGAGGAATCCTACTATGATCAGCCTAACCGCTCAGGAGAATTGATCAGCTTGTACGAACACTGTGTGCGAGCCATCCTCCGCTCTCTCCGTTTTGGCGCCCACGGACTTCCGCTCATGGGGTCCGGCGACTGGAACGACGGTATGAATCGGGTGGGCATAGAGGGTAAAGGGGAAAGCGTCTGGTTGGGGTTCTTCCTTTATGAAGTGCTTATTCAGTTTAGGGAGGTTGCCCGCCGGCGGCAGGAAACGGCTTTTGCCGAGCGTTGCATGAAGGAGGCGGAGCGGCTGCGCCGGAATCTCGAAGGGAACGGCTGGGATGGCGCGTGGTATCGCCGCGCCTATTTCGACGACGGCTCGCCGCTGGGTTCATCGGTTAACACCGAGTGCCGCATTGATTCAATCGCCCAGAGCTGGTCCGTTCTTTCGGGCGCCGCGGATCCCGAGCGTTCGCGCATGGCCATGGAAGCGGTGGATGAACACCTCGTCCGCCGCGAACATGGGCTGGTTCAGCTTCTGGATCCGCCTTTCGACCAGTCGGATCTGGACCCCGGCTACATCAAAGGATACGTTCCGGGTGTCAGAGAAAACGGGGGGCAGTACACCCATGCGGCCATCTGGGCGGCAATGGCCTTCGCCCGTCTGGGTGACAGGCGGCGTGCGTGGGAACTCTTTACCATGATCAACCCGGTGAACCACGGCAGATCGCCCGAGGAGACGAGCACCTACAAGGTGGAACCCTATGTCATTGCGGCCGACGTCTATGCGGTGGCGCCGCATACCGGCCGTGGTGGCTGGACGTGGTACACAGGCTCGGCCGCCTGGATGTACCGGCTGGTGGTGGAATCACTCCTGGGACTGAAGCTGGAAGTGGACAAGCTGCGGTTTGAACCGTGCCTTCCTGCCGACTGGAACGGCTTCAAGGTGCATTACCGGTATCGGGAAACGGTCTATCACATCGAAGTCCTTCAAACGGATGATGAGAATACCGACGTGCGCGTGACCGTGGATGGGACCGAGGGAAGGGATAAGACGATCCCCCTTAAGGATGACCATCTGGAACATACGGTGGAGGTGAGAATACCCGGTTCGCGCGAAGCTCTCCCCATCATAAACACTCAGTTGGGTCGGCACGCCATGGTTGCATCGTAACCATTCAGAACACCGGCAAAACTGAACTGGGAATGCTGCCTAATCTCTCTTAGCGGTTTTTGCCAGGATAGTTACAGAGGCTGTTTTCATGTCCCTGATTATCATAAGAATGACGGTCCTTTCTGAAAAGTACAAGGAACTTTCCCAGACGATCGCATTACTGATCGGTTCTATAAGGGCTGAGCAGGGATGTCGGCGGTGCGATTTTTGGCAGAGCATGGAGAATGAAAATCAGCTCTTTCTACTGGAAGAATGGGATACCCGGGCAGACCTTAACCGCCACCTGAACTCGGAGCGCTTTAAGGTGCTTCGGGGTACAATGAACCTTCTTCAAGAACCCTGCGAAATGACAACGTGCGAGTTGGTATGAACGGCTAAGGTAAAGCCCTTTTCGCCACAGCGCAATTTAGACCTGGATTGGTTCGGAGAATATGTCCGAGGTGAGAAAGCGGCCGACCTTCAAGGTGTGGATGTTTTCGATTTCTGGCTGAGTTGGCCCTGGAAACGGCACATCAAAATGCTGCCGATGTTCAAAAGGGGGGTTGAACCGCAAAACCGACTTCTGACATCAACCGCTTGATGGGGATGAGCTTGATTACGACAGAACCTTTTTCAGTGCACGCTCAAGATCTTCCATTTCGTAAGGTTTTGCCATGGCCTCTCGAAAACCGTATTCCTTGAAGTCGGCCATGGCCGGATCATTGTTATAGCCGCTGCATACCATGGCCTTAACTTTCGGATCGATCTTGATCAGTTCCTTGATGGTTTGTGCCCCTCCCATTCCACCCTTAATGGTCAGATCCAGAATGACCCCGTCAAAGGCCTCTCCTGACGCCATCCGCTTCTTGTATTTCAGGATGGCCTCAACACCGTCCCCGGCGGTCTCAACTTCACACCCCAACTGTTCCAACATTTTTTGCGCCAGGTTTCTGAGCATTTCCTCATCGTCCATGACCAGGATCCTTTTGATGGTTCGTTCATCACTGCTGATTGACGGGGCGGTATCGTCACGCTCATGTGTTGCCCCTTGATCTTCTCCCTTATCCTCCGAGGCAGGCAGGTAGATGGTTACGGTTGTTCCCACACCGATTTCGGACTCTACCATGATATGGCCACCATGTTTTTCAACAACCGCATGGGTAACGGTCAGAGACAGTCCCATTCCTTTTTGAGCGCCTCTGTCTTTTGTGGAGAAATAAGGATCAAAAATTTTGTGCAGGCTTTCTTCCGGAATTCCTCTCCCCTCATCTTTAACGGAAATCCTCACATACTTCCCTTTGTTGAGGGGCAATTCGGAGTCTTTGCCGTTCTTATCAAGGACCTGGTTTTCCGCCTGAAGGGTAATGGTTCCACCCCGCGGCATAGCCTCAGCGGCGTTGACAAGCACGTTAGTTATGGCGCAATGCATCTGCTTTGAATCGTATTCCGCCGGCCAGAGATCACCCTGAATGGAAAAAGCATATTCGATGCCGTGATGCGCATGGAATTGTCCCGGAATCTCTTTTAGCAGCCTTTCGACGGAACGCAGCTTTTTGATGGGATACCCTCCCCGGGAGAGGGTCATGAGTTGATGCGTCAGGTCCCCTGCTTTGCGGGATGCCTGTTCAATCTCATGGAGGAGTTCCGCCATGGCCGAACGGGGCTTGGTTTCCTCCTGGGCCATGGAGAGGTTCCCCATGATAATTGCGAGGAGATTGTTATAATCGTGGGCAATGCCGCCGGTCAGTGTTCCAATGGCCTCCATTTTCTGGGACTGGCGAACCTTTTCCCGAAGTTTTTTCGGCTCGGTGATGTCTATGATGCTGCCCATAATTTTCGTGACTTTCCCATTTTCCAAGACAGGATTTCCGATGGTCCGCACCCAGAGATTCTCTCCTTTTGCCGACATGGATCGCGATTCCAAATCGTATGATCGGCCTTCATCGCAGGCATTTGCAAAGGCCTGTTCAATTTTCTTTCTATCCTCGGGAGCGTAGAAGGAAACACTTTCCTTCATGTCGTTTGGATCGAAGATCTCTCTGTTCAGGCCATAAATACGATAGACCTGATCCGTCCATGTTGCGCTTCTCTTTCCCACATCGTATTCCCAGCCGCCGATTTTGGAGAGCATTTGTGTTTCATTCAGCAGGCGCTCGCTCTTTCTCAAGGCCTCCTTTGCCTTCCTTTGCTCTGAGACGTCGCTCACTGCGGCCCTGATCTGCTTCAGGTCGTCCCCCATTTTTGTTATCATGGTGCATTCTAAACGGGCATGAAACTGATGACCGTCTTTTTTCACAAGCCTCAACTCGCAGGACTGGGGCGCCTCCGTTTCCAGAAGCCGCTGTCGGTGTTTATAGAAAATGTCCTGATCATCCCCCAGAATAAAGCGGGTAAAAGGCTTTCCGATCAAGGCGCCCCGCTCTATTCCCAACATGATGGCAATGGTGAGATTGGCCTCATCGATGATTCCCAATTGATTCATCGTAAAATACCCGATCGGCGCAAAGTCATAGAGATGAGAATACCTGTCCCGCGTCTTTTCAAGCTCATCCTGTATGCGGCGGAGTTCATTGTTTTGCATTTCCAACTCAATCTGATGAACTTGAAGCTCGTGGATGAGACTTTTCATCTTTTCAGGGGACATTTCGGAATACGGTTCAATACCGCCGGCGGCTATTTCAAGTTCCTTTTCCGCCCGCTGCCTGAGTTCCATATCAACAGGCGTGTCTTTCATCGATCCCATGGTTTCCTCACTTATTTCTGGATCAACCACGCAAGATCCCGTTCCGTGGAGGCAATTTCAACGGGCCGGCCCTTTTCGTCCTTTAAGGCCGTGATGGTCAGCCATATCTCCAAAATGTTCCCTTCCTTTGTCTTTCGCCGGCTTTTGAAAGGGTTTATGGGTTCGCCCCTATTCAATTTCGCAATGGTCGACTTCAGCTCGTTCGGTTCGTCATCAGGCAGAAGCGCCCTGATATTCATTTTGAGTGCCTCTGATTCGGTCCAGCCGTACATGCGCTCCGCACCCTTGTTCCAGGCCTTGATATTCCCTTCCAGGTCCAGAACGGTAACGGCGTCATTGGAGTCCGCAAGAACCGTTGCCAGTCTTCTGAATTTATCCGCTTCCTTGATTTTGTGCACATCCACAAAGGTCATCACCACGCCATTAATGATATTCCCGGTGGTCCGATACGGCATAATCTTTAAGGAATACCAGATATCATCTTGGGATAGGATTTCCAATTCCACGGTATTGAGATCTTTGAGGACATTTCCGGCCAGAGCCACAAGATCGACACCCTCAAATCTGGTTTTAAGGTCATTGAGCGGCCTGCCGATATCGGTCTGAATCAAATGAATGAGCGAGGCTGCGGCAGGAGTGTAGTTTTTGATGCAAAGGTCGGTATCCACAAATAGGGTAGCGATTTCGGTGGCGGCCAAGAGGTTGTTCATGTCGTCACTGGCCTCGGAATATTCATTTATCTTGTTTTCAAGCTCCACATTCACCGTGGTCAGTTCCTCATTGGTGGATTGAAGCTCTTCCTTGGAGGTCTCCAGTTCTTCGTTGGTGCTCTGCAGTTCCTCGTTGACCGATTGCAGCTCTTCATTGGCGCTTTTGAGCTCCTCATTGGAGGTTTCCAGTTCCTCAATGGTCGCATGAAGATATTCCCGCGTCGATTCCAGCTCATGCTCAAGGTTTTGCACGTCACTGTCCTGTTTTTTGGTCTTGCCGGCCCCGGCCTTCTTTTCATGCGGTGCACCCGCGGGGAGGGTATCCTCAAACAGGACAAGCATAAACCCGGAAGGCAGCCCTTCGCCCATCAACCATCTAACCGATATGTTGACCGCACGGAAAGTCCCGTTATATCTGACCCGCACATCCCTGCAAGTCGTGTTCTTTTCTTCTCGAACCGCTTTGTGGAGGGTTACCATCAGTTTGTTCTTAAGATCCTCGCGGACCATGTCCAGTATGTTGAAACTGGGCTTTCCCGTGGGCGGTATCAGGTATCTGTCCGTTTTGCCCACAAAATGCAGGATTTCATAGGCATCATTGATCACAACACCCACGGGGGCGTAGGCATCAAGAATCGCCCTTTCAACCAACGCCTGAACATCCGTCGTGACAGGCAGTTTTTTTTCTTCATGGATTCCGACGCTCGGTTGCGCATCATAATGGCTATCGCGGAAATAAACCATTTCCGTGTCCGCAAAAGATGTTTTGCGTTGGAAGACCTTCCATTTAGAATTGAGCGGCTGGAAAAGATCCGTGTTTTCCCCGATACTTTCGGATGTGCCTAAAAACAGAATTCCGCCGGGGGTTAAGGTGTAGTGGAACAGGGGGATAATTTTTTTCTGCAGGACGCTGTCCATATAGATCATCAGGTTCCGGCAACTCACCAGGTCCAGTCGCGAAAAGGGCGGATCTTTAATGACATTTTGGATGGAAAAGACCACCATGTCGCGGAGCTGCTTTCTGACCTTGAAGATCCCCGTCTCTTCAATGAAAAACCGCTTTAATCGCTCAGGGGAGACATCCACGGCGATATTCTCCGGATAGATTCCCTTGCGGGCAACCTCTATGGCAACCGGATCGATATCCGTGGCAAAGATCTGAACGTTGAAATGCTTTTTGATCTTATCCGCGGTTTCTGTAAGGGTCATGGCAAGTGAATAGGCTTCTTCACCGGTTGAGCAGCCTGCCACCCAGAAACGGATCGTTGCATCCTGTGCCTTTTCTTTCAATAAATCCGGAAGCGCCTCCTGCTCAAGGGCTACGTAAGCTTCCGGGTCCCTGAAGAACTTGGTGACCCCGATGACCAGATCTTTGAAGAGCATTTGGATTTCAGCAGGATTCTTCTGGAGAAACAGAACGTAATCCGTCAACGATTTTATCTGGTGGACAGCCAGCCGGCGCTCGATCCGGCGAGAAATGGTACTCTGCTTGTAATGGGAAAAATCGTTGCCCGTTGCGCTGCGAATCAGCGCAAAAATCTTCTGCATCCGGTTCTTGACGGGGGTGTCAGCGACTTTTTCCCGGTCCGACAACACAAGAAATGGATGCCGTACATACCGGATTAATGCTTCCGGCATCTTTTCAACCGGGATGATGAAATCGATCAGCCCGGTCTCAACGGCGCTTCTGGGCATGCCATTGTATTTTGCCGTATCCGGTTGCTGGACCATGGCCATGCCGCCTTCGCCTTTGATCGCTCGAATTCCCATGGTTCCGTCCGATGCCGTCCCCGACAGGATGATGCCGATGGCTTTTTCACCCTCGTCTTCCGATAGAGATCTGAAAAAGAAATCAATGGGCATGTTGATGGAGGTCTCTTTTGACGGTTCCAGCAGATGAAGGGTTCGGTTGAACAGGGCCACGTTTTTGCCGGGGGGATTCAGATAGACATGGTTGGGCTCGATGGTTGCGCTGTCCTCAATCTGCCTGACAACCATATGGGTCTGTTTTTCCAAAAGCGATGCCATGATGCTTTTGTGTTGGGGACTTAAATGCTGGATGACCACAAAGGCCATGTTGCTGTCGGAAGGCATGTTGGAAAAGAAAACATTCAGGGTTTCCAGACCACCGGCTGAAGCGCCGATGCCAACGACGGGGAAGTCGATCCCTTTCTTTGGCTTTTTTTCTTGTGTCACTTTCTTCAAAACTTTGCCTTTGACGGACGGCGGGTTTTTCTTTTTTTTCCCCATGGTCGTTGCCTTTCCGTTATCATGAAATGAACACATTTGCCCCATGATCGTGTATGTCAACCGGGACCGGCTTCTTCAAACATCTTATCCCTTATTTTCCTGGGAAGTGTAACCATGAAAATGGCTCCCTCGCCGGGGCTGCTTGTGGCGGTAATGCGGCCATGATGTCGTTCCGCGATCTTCATGCATATGGCGAGTCCGATGCCTGCGCCTTCGTATTCGCCTCTTCCATGAAGTTTCTTAAAAGGACTGAAAATCCTGGAGAGATAGGCCTCATCAAATCCTATTCCGTCATCCTCCACACAGATCTCATAGGCATCGGCTTTATCGGATCCTTCCTCACGGATTTCCCGGGCGTAGACCTGCACTCTCGGCGATTTCCCTTTTTTGTGGAATTTCAGGGCGTTGCCCATAAGGTTCTGGAAGAGTTGAATCATCTGGACCCTGTCCCCTCCCACGGTGGGGAGTTCACCCACTTGGACGGATCCCTTTGTCTCCTTGATGAGGACCGAAAGGTTGGACAGGGCCTCGCTGGCTGCCTCACCCAGGTCTACTTGAAGAATCGGCCTGCGGTGGGTGGTCACGCGGGAATAGGCCAGGAGAGAATTGATCAAATTCCTCATTCGGGCAGCCGCATCCTGCATCCTCGCCAGATAATCGCGGCCCTCTTCGGAGATAAAATCGTTAAACTCCATAATCAGCAGGTCCCCGAAGCTATGAATCTTCCTGAGGGGCTCCTGAAGATCGTGGGACGCAGCAAAAACAAAATCCTGAAGCTCCTTGTTGCTCCGTTCCAGTCGTTTCAGATAAAGCCTGTTCTTCTCATCGGCCCTTTTCCGTTCGCTGATATCGATACCAATGGCGATGAGAGATCCATCCGATAGTCTTATGTTGGCCCAGGAGGTTTCCAGCTTTCCCCCGTGTTTTGTCCGGAGTATGAAGTCTTCCCAGCCCTGTTCTCCATGTGGCATGTGTGGCCGTGACGCTTCCAAGATCGCGGGATCGGGTTTAGGCGCCTCTGCCGGGCCCGTATTTTCGCCCTTTTCAGCTTCCCACCCCACAATGTCTGCATAATGGCTGTTCACGACTTTGACCTCCCCGTCAGGATCAAAGAGACAAATCATAACGGGAATATGGTCAAGAATGGTCCGTAAAAGCTCCTTTTCGTAGCTGAGTTCTTTCGTCCGTTCCGCCACTTGCAGTTCCAGTCCGTTACGGGCTTCCTGTAGCGCATCGGCGATACGGCGGCGTTCGGTGATATCGCTCACCGCCCCTCTGATAGACCTGGAACCGTCGCCCCCGCTCCTTACAACCATACACTGCAAATTGGCAAAAAACGCATGTCCGTCCTTCTTCACCAGGCGCAGCTCGCTGGCCCTGGATTCATCCGTTTCCAGAAGGCGACGCCGAAGTTTATAGAAAGTATCCTGGTCGTCTCTTAAAACGAAGCGGGAGAAGGGCTTTCCAACTAGAGTGCTCCGCTCAACACCCAACATGGAAGCAAGGTGGAGATTGGCTTCATCGATGATTCCCTTTTCAGTGAACGTAACATAGCCGACCGGCGAAAAATCATACAAATGTGAATATCTGTCCCGTGTCTTTTCAAGTTCCTCCTGTATGCGGCGGAGTTCATGGTTCTGCATTTTCAGCTCAATCTGATGAACCTGAAGTTCGTGGATGAGCTCTTTCATCTTTTCGGGGGACATTTCGGAAGACAGTTCAGCACTCCCGGCCGCTATGCCAAGCTCCTCTTCCGCCCGTTGTCTGAGTTCGGAGACCGCGGGCGTGCCCTTCATCGTTTTCATTGTCTCCTCACTCACCAGGGGCGCCTTGAACGTTCTGCGTTCCCAACCTTTTCAGCCAGCGGTAATGCGCCGCAATACCTTCTCGAAATGACTTGTGCTCCGAGTACTTTATCCCGTGGTCTCCACAAGTTTCTTCCACGATCTTCGTGATTGCCGGGTAATGAACGTGGCAGATTGTCGGGAACAAATGATGTTCTTTGTGAAAGTTCAACCCCCCGAGGAACCAACTCATGATCGGGTTCCGTCGGTCATAGTCCACGGTTACGTAGGCCTGGTGAACTGCCCAAGGCCTTTGGATTTGTCCGGTCTCCCCGGGAGGGACAGGGAATTCCGCTTCCGCCACGCAGTGCGGCAGTTGGAACACAACACTTAGGGTCACCCCCAGAACCAGGGCACCGATGCAATAGTAAAATATGACGGCACTTAGAGGGTGTAAGAACAGCGGTACCGCAAGTGCCCACGTGAAAAAGACGGCCTTACCCGCTATAAATATCACCAATTCCCACGCCGTCGGCCGTGGGAACCTGTGCTTTCCGATTCGGCCCGTAATAACATTTCTGAAATCGTCGATAAACTCCCATTTTATTGCCAGGAAGCCATACAAGACCCAAAGATAAAGATGTTGCCATCGGTAATACGGGAGCCTCTTCTGATGTGGCGACAACCGGCCGAGAAGGCCCAGGTCAATATCGGTGTCATACCCTGTAATATTGACATACCGGTGATGGATCACGGAATGCTTCCAAAACCACATGTACGAACTCCCTCCAACCAGATCCATGGCTCCTGCCGCAACCTTGTTTATCCATGGGGTCTTCGAATATGCTTTGTGACCGCCATCATGGGCGATGTTGAACCCAATTCCAACGGTGGAAAACCCCAGCAGAATAACCAGCGCAAGGCCTTGCCAAATGGTCTCAGCAAAAAACACCAGGAGCACATATGAGGTCGCGAAACAGGCAAGAATGAAAGCTGTTTTTAAGTACATTTTCCAGTTACCTGATTTCGCTCGCCCTGCGCCCTGTTGAAAGTACTCATCGACGCGCCGACGAAGATCAGTCTGAAAACTATGATTTTTATCAAATTCCAGCTTTAGGATAGATCCTTCGGCGCTATCGGTTTCACGTATAGTTCCCTTCTTGCTTTCCGGTTTCTGTTCCATATCAATTTCCGTGTTCAGGAAGTGCTTGGTATCGCCCTTATGGAAGCGAACATTAGCCGTATTCAAGTGCCAGAATTTTCTATCCCTCCTCCGGTTGATCGATCAATGCTCGGTTCTTCACAAAGGATGGAATGTAATTCTTTAAATACCATGAACTCTTAAGGTTTTCAATTCGTAAATGCCTGACCAAAAAAAATAGGCCATATGCGACCATAGGTCAAATATGACCTTGTTTGTTGGCCTATTTGCATCTGTTCCGTCAGTGCTTTTTTACGGCTTATTGTTATAAAATCAGTGCAATGAGGAATAGAAAAAGAAGAATTAGAATTATGGTATCAATTTTGCACATTCAACAGATATCTTAACAAATTTCAAATGTTCTTGTGGGGAGGGTACTTGCACTCAAGCGATGGCGACCGCATGTTCGCTGTGAGATTGGAGGATTAACCATGATAAACAACAATAGCGATACAAAAGCAGGCAATCAGTACACGACAGCTCATGATGCGCACTACAAGACGAAGGAGTTGCCTAGGGCATTCCAACTTTATAGAGACATCATAGCTGACCACCCCGATACCAAAGAGGCCGGCTACTCCCTGTCCCAGGTTCATAACATCGTAAAGGATGTGGTTCCAAAGCAGGAAGTTATGGATGCTCTCGTGGCGATGACACTTGATCATTTTGAGAAAGTTTTGCCATCGGATGTCAAACCCGCTTCGGAGGCGCCGATTGCCTCGTAATGGATCGGGTGATCATGCGATATTAGGAGAGTTGTTGAAAACATGTCCCCCTAATTGGGGGCATGTAATGACATATCTACAAGTTTTGGACAAAGATCATTTTCAAAAAAAGAGGGGTTTAAATGGGAGACAAGGGGAAAAAAGATAAAGGCAGGCGCGAAGAACAGAAAAAAGCAAAGCAGACACCAAAGGAAAAGCGGCAGCAGAAAAAGGATAAAAATAAGACAATTTGGGAAAATCAAAAATAAACGCAAAACCAGAAGGCAGCGGCCATGACATCCGTAATAAAGTATTATGAGGTAATCGATTCGGTGGCCGTCATCGGCAACTACCCCTTGATCTGAAGCTCCACCACACATATGACTACCGGGTCCCACTTCCGGCAGAAACCCAGTTGTCATTGTGGGCGACGGAGAACGCAGGCTGCGCCACATCCCGTGCTGCAAACCCGAAAGAGGCAACCCCGCAGAAGAAACACCGCGAAGAACTGATTCAGATCCTTGAAAACGTTGATTTCGATCTCTCAAAGGAACCCGCATCAAGATGACTCCCGTGTATCATTAGGCACCGTCCAGGATCGAAGCCCATGTAAAGATCTGCGTATTTGCTTTACTCATGGAGCGGCTTTCGGAGATCAGTCTCATATTTTTTTCTTGACAATAGAAAGCTTCCTGACTAGAGACCAAGTGGTCGGACATTGACCAATCGGTCGGATAGACAGGTGTCCACTGGATTCATCATTAAAGGCCGCATGCCAAATGGTTAAGCCCTTTTTCAAACATCGAACCTCAGATTCTCGGGCGAAAAGCTCTGTGATTGTCCGCCAATTCGTCAAAAACATCGTCATAGGCAAATAATGTGTTTTTATGGGAGGGTATCATGATGAAATATAAACACCTGCGCCGTGGCATCGGAGAAGGCTGTCTTTGCCCAACGGGCCTTGGCAATCGGATTGATAAACCGTGTGCTACCCCACGATGATGTCATGTCATGCGTTGTGGAAATGGCCAACAGCGTAATCAAGTCATCTCCGGTGTCGCTGAAAATAATCAAAGAGACTTCACAAAGGATAATGGGTGAAAAATTGTATGATTTTTGGATCTCCCAAATCCGAAGTCTGAAAGAAGTATCGCGTAGTTCGGACTGGATGGAAGGGGCCACTGCGTTTATGGAAAAGAGATCTCAGCAGTTTGTGGGTCAGTGAATTTTTTGGTCAATGGTTTCCAAAGGGTGAATGGAGAGCGGGGAGCGATTTAGCAGGATCGTTAAGACTCAATCAGGGGGTATTGAATGGGCTTTAAAAGTGATACAGAATACTTGGACTTTAAAAGATCAATAACCGATTTCCTCTGGAAAGAAGTTGACCCATTGGTCCCTCAGATGGAGGAGAAAAATCACATTCCCAAGGAGATACTCTTTCCCAAATTCCGGGAAATGGGATTGTTCGGCCTGATTATCCCTGAGGCGTACGGCGGCATGGGTCTGACAACGGTTCAATATTTGCCTATTCTGGCTGAGTTGTCGAAAGTGAGCGGCGCCATCAGGGCTCTTATTCACGTTCACCTCACGTCGGCCCGAGCTATTGTTTGCTTTGGGAGGGAAGACTTAATGTGCTTGAAGAAGGGACCCCTTCCATTCAGAGAATGGTCACAGCCAGAGCCTTGCTTTCGGGTGATCTTCCGTGGACTTCTCCCTGGTAGATCATAGCGAAAGCCCTGCCTGTTAATGCGTCAGGAATCAGGGACGATCCGTCCCAATAGAATGGGGGTTGGTCATGAGAATTAGCGAATGCACTGCAGTTGTCACGGGAGGGGCCTCAGGGCTTGGAGAGGCCACTGTCCGAATGGTCGTCGAAGCAGGAGGACAGGCCGCCATCCTGGATTTGGACGAGGAGAGGGGCCTGAGAACCGCATCCGAACTGGGTGAAAAGGCCATCTTCTGCAAGACGGATGTGGTGGATGAACGGAGTGTCCAGGCTGCCATGGACAAGACGTTTGCATCTTTCGGAGCGATTCATGTTGCTGTCAACTGTGCAGGTATTGCGCCGCCGGCAAAGGTACTCGGGAAGAACGGACCGATACCCATTACCCTTTTTAACCGGGTGGTGCAGATCAATTTATTGGGGACAATGAACGTCATCAGGCTATCTGGCGAAAAAATGCTTGAAAATTCACCGAACACCGACGGTGAGAAAGGTGTCGTGGTCAATACAGCATCTGCTGCCGCCTTTGACGGACAGATCGGCCAGGCGGCATATAGTGCTTCCAAGGCGGGTGTCGTGGGTATGACCCTCCCCATCGCCCGGGAGTTCGCCGAATATGGAATAAGGGTGATGACGATTGCGCCGGGCCTCTTTGAAACCCCAATGCTGGCAGGGTTGCCTGAAAAGGCAAAGGCGTCTCTCGGCAAAATGACACCTTTTCCGAAACGGTTGGGAAAACCGGCCGAATTTGCTGGTCTGGTGAAACATATAATAGAGAATTCGATGTTGAATGGGGAGGTCATCCGGCTTGATGGCGCCCTGCGAATGGCGGCCAAATGATGGCACACTTGTTTTGAGGAAAACGGAACTTTAAAGGAAACAAATGCCCGGGGCAGCCCCTTTGTCCGGACCTTGGGAGGTGTTAAATGACGAATCAAAAAAGGAGAAAACTGGGAAGAGGCGTGGCCGTAGTGGGCGCCGGCATGTCAAAATTCGGCATGTTCAGGGACCGGGACTCAAAGGACCTGTTTGCCGAGGCCTATGGTGAACTGGTCGCCTCGGTGGATAGAGGGTTCGACCCTGCGGATATTGATGCGCTCTATCTGGGAAATTTTTCAAACGACTTCTTCATGCATCAGGCCCATTGGGGACCACTGATTTCCGACCTGATCGGTCTCACGCCCAAACCCGCTACCAGGACGGAAGGCGCTTGTGCCTCGAGCGCTTTGGCCTTTAGAGAAGGTGTCTTTGCCATTGCCTCGGGATTCTATGACGTGGTCCTGGTCGGTGGTGTGGAAGAGATGTCAAAACGAACCACGGAAGAGGTCGCCGAAGGTTTGGCTTTGGCCACCGTTCCCTATGAAGGGGAAGCGGGGTTTACCTTTCCCGGCGTTTTCGGGGCCTTGGCAACGGCTTATTTTCACAAATACGGGGCCACACGCGAGCATCTGATGAATGTGACCATCAAGAGCCACAACAACGCCCCTCTCAACCCGAAGGCCCAGTTTCCCCTTACGATCCGGGATATGATGAATGCCAAGATCAAGAGTGCCGAAAAAAAGGGCATACCGCTTCCGGAATGGCAGGATGAAAAGGCGTTTTTGAGTGATCCCCGCGTAAATCCCCCTGTGGCTTGGCCCATGCATCTCTACGACTGTTGCCCCATCAGTGATGGGGCCAGCTGCATGCTGTTGGTTGGAGAAGAAATTGCCAGGAATTTTACCGATGATCCTTTGCATGTCGTCGGCATGGGCCAGGGGAGCGGCAAGGGTTTGCATGCTTGTGACGATCTTACATATTTTGAAGCAACCCGATATGCGGCAAAAGAGGCCTACGGGATGTCGAATCTTGGGCCTGAAGACATTCAGTTCTCGGAAGTACACGACTGTTTTTCCATCGCCGAGATTATTCATATCGAAGATTTGGGGTTTTTTGGGCCGGGGGAAGGTTATAAAGCCGTGGAACAAGGCTTGACCCGACTGGATGGCCCAAAACCGATCAATACCTCGGGAGGCCTGAAGTGCAAAGGACATCCGGTGGGCGCAACGGGGATTTCCCAGCTTTTTGAAGTCTGGACCCAATTGCGGGGAAATGCCGGTGAACGTCAGATCCCTAATAAAGACCTTAGAATCGGAGCGGCACATAATCTGGGGGGTACGGGCGGCACCTGTACCTTTACGATCCTTGAAAGGAGATAGCCCGATGGAACAAATGCCTTTTAACGATATTTCTTACAGACATTTCTTAAATGAAGAGAGGCTAATGGGTTCAAGATGCAAGAAATGCCATGGGCTCTTTTTGCCCCCCCGACCCATTTGCATCACATGTCATGGCACGGACATGGCGTGGGTTGAAATGGAAGGAAGCGGCAAGCTGGGGGCGTTTACATGTATTTCCATAGGACCGCAGTTCATGATTGAAGAAGGGTTTAATCGGAAAAACCCTTATTGTACCGGTGTCGTGGAAATGAAAGAGGGTGTCAGGGTTGATGCCCGCATTGAAGGCGTGGACACCCGTAAGCCCGAAGAGATTCAGGTGGGGATGCCGCTGGTCGTGAAATTCCTGCACAGGCAAAATGAGGGGATTGAAAAAACCTACCTTGCATTTGAACCGGTTTGACCCATGTTTTCTTCTTGACAATAGAAAGTTTCTTCGCTTATCTAACTCGTAGTCGGAGGCTGACCTCATGTTCGGAAAAGCGGACGGCAAACATCCACGGAATTCATCATTATTAAAAGTTCCGCATATCGAAGATGATAAATCTTTTCTCCCGACATACGAAATCATACTTTAAGATGGAAAACCCTACGGGTAAAAAAGTCTCCGGCTGAAAAGCGCTTCAGCCGGAGGCTTGGGTTTAGGAGACGTCTCTTTTTGAGTGTCGTACGAACAAAGGTCAGAAACAAGGAACTGGTTGCAAAGCGCAGGGAACAGATCGTGCTTGCCGCCATCAAGCTCTTCTCTCGAAAGGGCTTCCACCAAACCAGTTTGAGGGAGTTGGCCGAAGAATCGGGTATCAGTCACGGCAACATATATGAATATGTCGGTTCGAAACAGGACATCTTCTTTCTCATTCATCAATTCATAGACAATCAGGCCACCCAAGAAAGCAATCGTATCATCGAAAGGGTCGATGACCCCCTAGAAAAGCTCCGCCGAATGGTGAAGGCGGAGTTTCAATTGATGTATGAGTGGTCCGATGCGGTGCTTCTATTGTATCAGGAGAGCCACATTCTTGATTCACCTCGCCTCAAGGCATTGCTTGAAAGAGAGCGGCTCCGTGTCCAGTTGATCGAAGACGTATTGAAAGAGGGCATGGAAAAGGGCCAGTTTAGAAAATTCAACACTCTTGTTGCCGCTAACCTGATTAAGTCCATGGCGGAGACATGGGTCGTCAAACGCTGGGATTTGAGAGGGCATATCGATCGAATGGAGATGGAGAAGGCGATCCTTGATGTGGCGTTTAACGGGTTGCTTGACGGAAAAACATCCCCGGAGGGAGTTCACTGGGAAGAGGAAGAACTTCGAGGAAAATCGGTACTGATTCTGGGCGGAGAAAGCCTGCTTGCAAAGGCCGTCGCTTTCTCACTTCTCACCAGGGGAATAAGAATGGCCATCCAAACAAGTGATATCCTAGGCGAAAGAAGGGAGTACCCAATCCCTGCGCCGGAGAGATGGCAGGAAGCAAGGATTTATTCCGCCAAACAATACGGACCGTTAACAGTCGCGCTTTTTAAAGAGATCGTTCATGATTTCGGCCACATCGACATCGTTATCCATGATCTGGGCGTTGAAACCGTCGATCCGACTTCCTTTGAAAGGAATAATGAGAGCCCCGTCGGCGGATTACAGGAAAAATTTAATTGTGCACAGGATCTGGCCGGCGTGGTTGAAAAGAAGATGAGAAAGATGCGGTCGGAAAAGCTGCTGTATCTGATGCCGTGGGCATGGGATAAGTT
>JAJDOH010000277.1 GCA_022340265.1 Deltaproteobacteria bacterium
TCCATACGGCCTTTCACCACCTGCCGAATGGCCATCACCTTGGCATCGGGAAGAATGCGCGAGATCTGGTCAACCATATCGTCGATGGGGCACGCCGCACAAAGCGCCGCGACCTCCGCCATGGAAATACGGCCTTCTTTGCCCAATATCTGCTGAACCGTCATAAGCGGTGCAAAAAGAATCTGATCATCCTGACTTCCGGTGGCATCCAGGACGCCTGACACCACCAGGTCTCTTTCGCCGGCCCTTATGGTATCGCCCTGTTTCAGTCGGAGAATACGGCTCGCCTCCGATCCCAGAACAATTCCGTTATGGTCAGGGGTTTTCCCGTTGATCTTCCACCAGGGTCTCAAAATATACGTCTGTTTAAAATCCACCCCCGCCAAAAGCACATTTTTGTCCAAAACCTTGATCGTGCCCAGAACCATGGGACCCACCGCCGCCACATTGGCCGCATTCTTAATCTCTTTGATCTTCCCCAGATCCTCCTCCCGAATCTCGCGCATCTCAAAAGAAATTCCACCCACAGCCATACCGCCGTAGGTAAGAGACAGATTTTCCGTTTTTGGCAGGACCATGATGTTGGCACCATATTTTTCAAGCTTGTGGTTGATATCCCGAGTGAGGGTATCCACCAGGCTCATGAAAGCTACAACCGCCGTCACCCCCACCAGAAGTCCAATGAGAATAAAAGAGGCCTTAGCTTTGCGCCGCCTCAAATTCCCCAGAGAGATATCGATCAATTTCATGAATTGCCCCTCCGTGAAAAATCAAAATAGATCTTCCCCGCCAGGATATCCGCCACCTGAATCACCAGACTGTCACCATCAACCTGTCGTGCCAGCGGCGCCGGGTTACAGCCCCCTTTTACCTCGTTTATTTTGACCGAGGCAAAGCGTTTTCCACAGTTCCGGCAAACCATATTGTCTCCTTCCTGAAAATACCCCTTTCCACTGGGCCAGCACACATCACAGGCGTCAAATGCGGCACGGACCACGCCATCGGAGCTCTTCAGCACAAAGTATTTGATAGTGATGCCGTTATCGGCCTGAAATTCAAAATACTTCGCCTTTCCTTCGTCAAACAGGCTTAGGGGATACGTGACCACCTGTGCCCGGCTGCCGCCTTTGTTCCCTGCCGTTAAATTCTCTGTCACTTGCCGGTTTTGAGACGTCAAAGCATTTCCCTGAAAAATCACGACGGCCACGATGGCCAGCACGACACAAATTGAAAGCACCGTATAGGGCAGAAATTTTGTCTTTTTCTTTTTGGTTCCCAGAACCTCTGCTTTTTTATGGTTACTCACTTCCTTGATGGATTTCGTTTTTTTCTTGGACATAGCTCCTCCATTGGTTCGGCCGTATGCGGGCCTCAGAATAAGATAAACGTTTGGTTTGGAATTCTTACCGTTTAAGGGAGGCGGGGTACCTAGGTAGAAGCATTCCCTACGCTCCAAAAGCGGTTCAATGAAATATATCGGTGTGTGTACCGACGCCCGGATTCACAAAGTAGTCCGTCATCCCAGGCTCGACCGGTGGGTTCAACAAATGAAGGAAGTGTTCTTAAGATAGAGTGGAACGGGCGCAGCCCTCGGGTGCAGCATCCGTCCCATTACAACAAGACGGGCTTCATGTTCATCTAAAAAATCCCGGAGTTGAACATGAATTACCATATCCATCGGGAAAAGGCGATTGGTCCCTCCAAATTGACCTTTAGAGACCAATGCCTGAACAAAAGTCCCGGCCTTTCCCAGATGGCAGCAAGAGGGCGTGCTTTCATCATTGCAAGCCGGATCTTCAGGAATCGCTTTGTGGACAACTTTAAATGGCCCGGACAGGTGGCATGAAGGGAGTAAGGCATCAAGGGGTGTTTCCGGATGAAGAGATATTTCCTGGACCTTAGGCTTGCTCTCTACCCGCGATTCCTGACAGCATCTTTCCCTGCAACGGTCAGCGCCCCCGGCAACTCCCGCCGCCATGAGGAAAAAGGTCAGTACGCATCCCATCCATTTAAATGTGGATTTCCGAATTTTCATCCTGCTCGCTTAATGCTGTCCCCGCACCCTAGAAGCGGTTTAAAAAGTATTTCGCCCAGAACTCAAATTTTACGCCATGAACCGTATCAGCTCCCCGCAACGAATCTTCCCTCCCTTTAAAACACGGGCGAAAATCCCTTCACGCGGCATGATACAGTCCCCTGCCTTATAATAAATAGCACATTTGTTATGGCACACTTTACCCTTCTGGGTAATCTCCACCAGAACGGAATCGCCCAGGCTCAGTTGAGAGCCAACAGGGATTTGCTCCCAATCGATTCCTTCGGTAGCCACATTTTCTGCAAAATTGCCAAAGGTTACATCTAATCCCCGCTTTCGCGCCTTTTCGATGCTCTCCGCCGCCAGAAAACTGACCTGACGATGCCACGGACCTGCGTGAGCATCACCCTCGATTCCATAATTCTCGATCAATTGCACACTCTCCACCGGAACCTTGGGCGTTCCCTTTTTTTTGCTGGTCGCCAGAGAAACGATTCTCATTTGCTTCAAATGGTTCTCCTCATCAAGCTTCTACAAATCTCCCTCCAGCGAAATTGCGCCGGATAAGGTCATGGAATCCAGTTTATCGTACATGGCTTTTGAAGCCGCTTTCCATATATTACGCGTCACACAGCCGGGGGATTTTTCACACTTTTCGGGATGGTCAACGCATTTCGCAAGACCCACTCCCCCTTCAAGGGCCTTGACCACCTCACCCACCGTAATTTGTTCAGGATGCCGCGAGAGCATATGTCCTCCCTTAGGCCCTCGAACGCTTTTGATGTAATTGGCCCGCTTTAACGGAATAATCAACTGCTCCAGGTATTTTACGGAAATCCCCTCACGCTCGGCGATATCACCGATTCTCACCGGACCTTCATCAAATCTTTTGGCCAGATCCAAAACCATTCGGGTGCCATATCGGCTTCGGGTGGAAAATTTCATATCATAACCGTTTCTATATTCTTTTGCTATAGTATAGTGGCGCGATAAACCTCTGTCAAGATATTGGTTGCTATTTATGGAAATCGCTTCTTTGGATTTCAAAGGTCTCCGGGATACCCGATAATCTATTGCTTAAATGTCTCCAGGGACCCGCACACGTGGGCGGCCAGACCGAGGTTTTTGGACTTGCCCGTTATCGCTCCCAGCCAAAGTTCCAGCGCATGGTGAACTGAACACGGTGATCACTCCCGCCGGTACTGCCGTCCACAGCCGTACTGTCCGTTACCGTACGATGGCCGTACAGGTACTCCAGCCCCACATCAAAGGGGGGCCACGGACTCCAGACAAGGTTCAGGGAGGCATAATGGGTTCGTTTATAGGTGCCTGTACCGGCCGGTTGGGGATAAACGTCGAAATCGCTATCCAGATTCACCAACCCATAAGTGGCTGATGATCGCAGGGACCTATTCCACCAGTGTTGGTAACCGGCCCAAAGGCCGAAAGCCGGAATGGCCTTCAAATCGGAATTGGTGGCCGATACCGGTGCCGCATCCAGACCCAGACCAGAGGTATCCTGAATGTAAGCCCCCAGGGCTTTACCGTATTCAATCCCCCCGACAAAATTGTCACTTCCCCAGGTATCGACACTGCCACTGAAGCTCACCCCCCATCCATTGACGGATTGATCATACCCGACACCTTCAGCCTTCAAACGGCGGTACAGTCCGGCCACTTCTATCTGGGTCCAGCCGGTTTCATAGGAAAGTTTTCCGATGACCGAGGGAACTTTGTTCACGGTGGAAATATTGGGGATACCCGAAGGGAGGGTCAATTCGCCTCCGACATCTTCGACCCCAACCGTGAAGAAAAACTCCCGCTTTCGGGCTCCGGGCCGCAACGGGATCTTGAGACTTGCCTGGGTAAAAAGGTTTTCCGGCACGGAATTGGGACCTTCAAAATCGAGCGTACTGGGAATGGCGGCCTGATTGGCCCAGAGGCTGTAATCAAGGCCCGCCATGAGCCAGCCCCACTGTCCGTAAGCTCTATAAATCTGAAATTCTGCCTCAGTTTCAGATCCAAAGAGGTTAACATTCGCATACACCTTAAAAGGCCCCCACGGGGTATCGGTCTCCGCCCAACCGGTGAGATAACTCTGATTGGGACTGAAAGCGGTGCGGTTGGTGACATCGGCAGCGGATCCCCCCACGGGAATATTCGCCGTGATAAATTCTCTCGCAACACCATCTCCGGTATTCAGCCCGAGGGCGTTGAAGTCGTGAACCAGGTCGGTTTGAACGGCCCCGGCGATCCCCACTCGAACTTCATGTCCACCCAGTTCCAGGGGGACCGGTGGTTTGTTGCCGATCTCCTGGGACGTTTCCCCTGGTTGCCTCGCTTGGACAGTTGCGGTTTTTTCGATCTCGGAGGAAGGCAGGCGATCCGAAACGCCTTTTTCCGGAACGGTCTTATGTGTTTTGTTGGCGGTCTTTTGGGGATTCTTCTCTTCGATTTTCGGCTTGGGCGGACGCACCGCCGCGTTTCGAGGTAGCGCCCGTTCCGCCTCCAGATGCTGTATCCGCTTCTGCAGTTCCAGCACCATCTGTTTCAGCGCTTTGATTTCATCCTGCATAACCTTATTGGAAGCATCTTCTCCCCGAACCGGTGCCGCTAGAACCACTGCCGTAACGCTTGCAATAAGAAACAATCGAAAAGTTCCAGCGTTCATTTATGCATTTTCTCCGTTTTGGTGTCCGGTACTTTCAGCATAACCGCAAAGCAACCGAGCAGCAGCGCCACATTCCGCATCTTCAGATCATATCATATATGCGTAACTTCTTACCTACTCCCACTCAATGGTGCCGGGCGGTTTTGAAGAGATATCATAAACCACTCGGTTGACGCCTTTAACGCTGTTGATGATGCGGTTGGAGATTCTACCCATCACCTCGTAGGGAATTTTTGACCAGTCGGCGGTCATGGCATCCAGGCTGTCAACAACGCGTACGGCAATCACGTGTTCATAGGTCCGTTCATCCCCCATAACACCGACGGTGCGAACCGGCAGCAGCACCGCAAATGACTGCCATACCTTTTCGTAGAGGCCCGCCATTTTGATTTCATCCAGCACAATGACATCCGCCAGCCGCAAGATTTCAAGCCGTTCGGCGGTGATCTCCCCAAGGATCCGTATGGCAAGGCCGGGACCTGGAAACGGCTGGCGCATGACCAGTTCCCGTGGCAGCCCCAATTCAATCCCC
Source organism: Deltaproteobacteria bacterium (assembly GCA_022340265.1). Classification (GTDB taxonomy): domain Bacteria; phylum Desulfobacterota; class DSM-4660; order Desulfatiglandales; family Desulfatiglandaceae; genus NaphS2. The sequence goes on from JAJDOH010000277.1 coordinate 5,239, forward strand.
ACCTCACGCCCCTCATCCTTAAAGAGTTCCCTTAAAGGTTCCACCAATTTCAGGTTCATCACCTCAGGCAGCCCACCCACGTTGTGATGGCTTTTGATGGTGGCGGAAGGGCCTTTGAAAGAAACGCTTTCGATCACGTCCGGGTACAGCGTGCCCTGGGCCAGATACTGCGCAGAGCCGAGTTCGGCCGCTTTCTCTTCAAAAATATTGATGAATTCCCGTCCAATGATCTTTCGTTTTTCTTCCGGATCGGTCACCCCTCTGAGGCAGTCCAGAAAGTGTTTCGAAGCATCCACCAGGTGTAAATCAATTCCGTAGTATTCTTGAAAAACCGCCACCACTTTCCGGGCCTCGTCTTTCCTTAAAAGACCATTATCCACCAGAATGCAGGATAGATTATCCCCGATGGCCTCATGAAGGAGCACCGCCGTCACCGAAGAGTCCACACCGCCTGACAACCCGCAGATAACCCGTTCGTCCCCCAACTTCTCTCGAAGGGTCTCCACTGTTCTGCTGACAAAGGAAGCCATGGTCCAGGATGGTTCGCAGCCACAGATACGAAACAGAAAATTGGCCAGAATTTTGGGACCTTCGGGTGTATGAGCCACTTCCGGATGAAACTGCACACCGAAAAATCGCCGTGAGGCATCTACCATGGCCGCCACGGGACTGTTTTTGCTGCTGGCGAGGACTTCAAATCCATCAGGCATCCGTTCGATTCGATCCCCGTGACTCATCCATACGGTCCATTCATCCGCTTTTTCAAATCCGTGAAACAGATCCTTGTCATCCTCAATGGTCATGGTGGCGTTTCCGTATTCACGATCAATCGATCGGGCCACCTGGCCGCCTCGCAAATGCGTCATGAACTGCATGCCGTAGCAAATGCCCAACATGGGGACACCCAGTTCAAAAAGCCCTTCATGGGCCATAGGTGCGTTTTCATCGTAAATGCTGGCAGGCCCCCCGGACAGGATAACCCCTTTGGGAGAAAAGGATTTGACAGCATCCAACGCCATATTAAAAGGGTGAATTTCGCAGTAGACCTTTGCCTCCCGCACCCGTCTGGCGATGAGCTGGGTGTATTGTGAGCCAAAGTCCAGAATCAGAATTTTTTCTGAAAAAAGATCCACATCCATATTTCAATACCTTTCGGACTATTCGATTCGATAATTGGGTGCCTCTTTCGTGATGATCACATCGTGCACGTGGCTTTCCTGAAGGCCGGAGGGGGTAATCTGAATGAATTTTGGTTTGTTCTGCAACTCCGCCACATTGGCGCATCCCAGATATCCCATTCCGGACCGCAATCCGCCCACCAATTGATAAACCGTATCCGCCAGGGTCCCCCGGTATGGCACACGACCGACGATCCCTTCCGGCACCAGCTTTTTTTCCTGCTCCGTTTTTTCCTGAAAGTACCGGTCCCGGCTCCCTTCTTTCATGGCTTCAAGGGACCCCATGCCCCGGTAGACCTTGTAGGTTCGGCCCTGGAACAGGATGGTCTCACCGGGGCTTTCCTCAGTCCCGGCAAAAAGGCTGCCGATCATGACCGAATCGCCCCCCCCTGCAAGCGCTTTGGTAATGTCACCGGAAAACTTGACTCCCCCGTCCGCAATCACGGGAATACCATATTTGTGCGCTTCTTCGGAACAGTCCATGATGGCCGTCATCTGCGGCACACCGATCCCGGCCACGACCCGTGTGGTACAGATGGAACCCGGTCCCACGCCCACCTTCACCGCATCAACCCCGGCATCGATCAGGGCCTTTGTGGCGGCGGCGGTGGCGACGTTTCCGGCAATGAGTTCGAGATCGGGAAAGGTCTTTCTGACGAGCGCCACCGATTCAAGCACAATCTCGGAATGGCCATGTGCTGTATCCACCACCACTACATCCACCGATGCGTCCATGAGGCTCCTGATTCTCTCCAGGGTATCTTCGCCCACTCCCACTGCTGCGCCCACCCGCAGACGGCCCAGATCATCTTTACAGGCGTTGGGATACTTCTTTATCTTTTCGATATCCTTAATGGTAATGAGACCCACCAGTTTGCCGTTGTCATCCACCACCAGCAGTTTTTCGATGCGTCTTTTATGCAGAATCGCCTTTGAATCCTCCAGGGTAATCCCCGCCTTTGCCGTGGCAAGGTTTTCCTTGGTCATCACAGAGCCCACCGTATGGTCCAGGTTGGTTTCAAACCTCAAGTCCCGGTTGGTGATGATGCCCACGAGGCTCTCCCCCTCGACCACCGGTACACCCGATATCTTGTACTGTTCCATAATTTCGAGCACTTCATGAATTTTCCGGTCGGGCGCGATGGTAATGGGATCGACGATCATGCCGCTTTCGGATTTTTTGACTTTCTGCACTTCCAGGGCCTGCCGTTCAATGCTCATGTTCTTGTGAATAAACCCAATGCCCCCATGCCGGGCCATGGTAATGGCCGTTTGGGCCTCCGTTACCGTGTCCATGGCCGCTGAAACGACGGGAATACTGAGCCTTATATTACGGGACAAACGGGTCTGTACATCGACCTCGGTGGGCAGCACGGCCGACCGGTTCGGAATAAGGATGAGATCGTCAAAGGTATAACCAAACTGAATGTTCATTTTATCCATGTTGTTCTCCTTCAAGTAACGCCATCAAAGCCCCCTCCAGAAGATCGCTCATACTGACCAACAGCTCCCCGGCGTTCAAATAGCGCAAAAGCCTTGAAACCACTGCGGCACCGGCTACCAAAACCTGAGCACGGCCCTGATCCAGCCCAAAGTGTTCCATTCTCTGGGCTGTCGTCAAACGGCGCATCTTTGCCAGACAGGACTCAATTTCAAAAAGCGACAGGGAAAAACCATTGATTTTTTCAGGGACAAGGGCCGCAAGTGAGATGCCGTTTTCCAGTGCATAAAGCGCTGCAACGGTGCCACCGGTCCCTATCACCGGTCCTTGGGCCTCAAAAGCGGGACATTTTTCATGTATCAACTGATCAATGTGCTCCAAAAGACCTGTCATCTCCTTATTAACGGGAGGATCTGATGACAGAAATGCATTGGTTAGAACCATGGCGCCCAGTGGCAGGGAGTCCACCATTGGGCTCTCTTTCCCGTGGCATACAACCTCGGTGGTTCCCCCACCGAGATCAAAAACAAAAAAGGGGGGCTTTTTGATATCAAGCGCTTCAAGGGCGCCCCTGCCGGTCAACAGCGCTTCCTCTTTACCTGAAATGGCTGTTACCGCAAGACCACTCTTTTTCAGTATTTCCGCCAGAAAATCATCCCTGTTGGCGGCTTCCCTCACAACACCCGTGGCAATGGCTGCGATGCGAGTTACCTGCCAGTTTTCCATGGCTTCGGAAAAGTCCCTGAGAACCGCTGATGCGCGCGCTGATCCTTCCGTTGAAAGCCGTCTCAAGACGGGATCAAAGTCCTTTGCCAGGTAGATATAGGACCTTTTGCGCATTAAAGGCTCAAACGTCTTGCCATCCTCGTTAATCCGTGCTATGAGCATTCGCGCCGTGTGGCTGCCCATGTCTATGGAAGCAATATGATTCATATGCGATGCATTGTAACAACGAAGAACTCATTTTCAAGCCTTCGGGCATCATCCCGGGAAAGATTCCTCAAACACTGGGATACCGCCCACCAAAACCGGATCACTGGGTTCCAACATAAACCGGTCTATAAGAACGCTCATCCTGCGTGAGACCCTTCTCGATGATATGGAGCATTCGGTCTCTGTCTGACGGCATATCCCCTGAAACATCCAGATAGTTGGTGTAATGGTCGCTTCTTATTTTGGAAGTCACAGTGAGTTTATTAATGATACAGAACAATTCCTTCAGCACCTCGTGGGGAGAAAGGACCTCGAATTTTCCTTTCTGAATCTGATGGAGCATCAGGGTGTCTTGTTTTGGAAGGAAAGTGCGCACGCGAATAAAATCCGGATTCAAAGCACTTAGGACCGACGCAGTATTTTCAGCGTGTTGCAGCGTCCTTTCGCGACCACCGATCCCCAGCAAAAGGTAGACGCTCAACTCAATTCCAGCCTCCCGGGCCCACAACCCCGCTTCTATCTGTTCTGCTGCATGGGTTCCTTTCTTGATCTTTCTAAGAACCTCATCATCCCCGCTTTCGAGGCCCACATGTATCCTGGACAAACCCGCTTTTTTCAGTCTGACCAGATTTTTCAAACCTTTTCGGTGAATGTACTGGGAAGAACCGTATACCGTAATCCGTTTGAGTTCGGGAAAAAAGGAACGCGCACAAGAGCAGATACGAATCAGATCTTCGGTAGGCATTGCAATGGTGTTTCCCGCGGGGAAAAACAACGTCTGAACCCTGCTGCCATAGTTTTTTCGGGCTTCCAGCAAATCCGCCTCGATCCCCTTAACGGAACGTACCCGGAAACGGGGGCCCTTCTTGTATACCATACAAAAAGCGCATTTGTTGTGAGGGCAGCCCACGGTTGCCTGTACGAGCAGGCTGTCCGCTTCGCTGGGAGGACGGTAAATGGGCCCTTCATAGTGCATAGGAAACAACTGTATGAAGCATGACAGGAAAGGATCTGTATGAACAAGTTTATCAGCGCTCACTGACTCAGAAAGCTTCTAACAAAACCATCCTGTGCTGTCAAGTAGTTAGCCTTTTACTTTTCCTCACGAAAACGGTAAAACATTCTTGACAAGCGGAACTCCTTTTCAGTAAAAGATGGCTGAATTCCGTGGGGGGATTTCATGAACACCCCCATGTTCGTCACCATATCACTCGGCAATACTGGGAATTTAAGGAAAATCATCATGGATAAAAAAGCGCTTCGAACCGTCGCTTATGGTATGGCAGCGGTTTTTCTGCTGGTTGGGGTTGTCTGTTATGCGGCCTTTGCAAAAAAAGCCCCTGAAACGCCCATCCGAATCATGTTCAAAAATGCGGGCGGCAACGTGCTCTTTGACCATAAGACACACCTTTCCGAAGATGGCTACGGCATCGCCTGTGCTGACTGTCATCATGACATTGAGAACGAAGGTGATACCCCCGCCGCATGCAGTGAGTGTCACACCCCGGACGGTGAGGATGCACCAAAACTGGTGGACGTGTTGCATTCTCAATGCAAGGGCTGCCATGATGAAGGTGGCAGCGGGCCGGTGGAATGCTCACAGTGTCATGCGATGTAGATTTCTCTTATGAAGCATCTGTTACCCATGATCGGATTGGACAATCTTTCATGGGCGGGAGGAAATTATGATAAGAAGACCGTTTTTCGGTTGCGGAAAACCCAAACTCGATTATGCCGGCATTGACGGGCTGGACCAGGTTGATATAAAGGACATCCCCGTTTCGGAACGGGTTGTTTTGTTCGTGGAAGCCCCTCCTTCCGCCATTAGTGATGTATCATTTCAGGTGGGCGATAAAATAAAGACCGGGCAGAACCTGCGGGTTTCACCATTTTCAAAAGCCACATTCACCTCGACCGTGACAGGCGTCATTTCAAATGTCGCGAAAAAGAAGGGTTATTTGGGAAAACCGCTTCTTTCGGTCAGCATTGACGTCTCAGAAGCGGATGAGGTTGATGAGGATTTTGCCAGGGCCGTTCAGGCAGCGGAACCGGAAGAAACCGGTCGCTACCTCAGTGAGCTTCCGGGCGGCGCCAATTTAAACGCCTTGATTCATCCAAGAACGCCTTTAAAGACCATTGTGGTCAATGGCATGGACAAAGATCTTCTGGTAACGACCCAGCAGATGGTCGTAAAGTCCAAAGCCGACGATCTCAAGGACGGCATCGAATACCTGAAGAAAATAACCGGGAATCCGAAAGTTGTTCTGGTGGTGCCGCCCTATCTTGGTACCGAAGCGTCAAAATCAGGTGCTGACGTCCGGACCATCACCCCCTCTTATCCCAACAGCCTGCCCGAAATGATCATGAAGGATATGTTGGAGCAGGTGGTGCCTGCCGGCATGGATAGCATGTCCCTGGGCGTCGGGTTTATTAGTGCGGAAGGCGTGGCGTCACTGAAATCCGCCGTAATCGAAGGAAAACCGCCTGTTACCAAAATGTTGACCGTTATCGGAAAAGACGAAAAAACCCAAGTCGTCAGGGTTCGAGTGGGAACGCCAATCCATTCAGTTCTGAGTGCGCTGCAAATCCCAATGGAGCAGGGTGACAGGCTGGTCATCGGCGGCCCCATGACGGGAAGAAGCATCTATACGGAAGAAACGCCCATTTTGCAGGATACCGACGCCATAATGGTACAGGGTAGAGACCAGATTTTATTAAACGGCAATGATCCTTGCATCAATTGCGGTGAATGCGTCAGGGCCTGCCCGGTCCGCATCCCTGTGAATATGCTGGTCAGACTCCTTGAAAACAGCCAGTATGAAAACGCGGCCAGTGAATACGACCTTCTTTCCTGTATTGAATGCGGACTCTGCAGTTATGTATGCGAAGCGAAAATTCCTGTTTTCCACTATATCATGCTCGGGAAATATGAATTGTCGCTCATGAGAAGAGCGGAGGAAAGCGCTAATGGATAATCGCAAGCTGTTTGTCAGCTCACATGCCCCTTACTGGCATAACGGTAGCAGCATTGCCATCAAAAGCTATAATATCATGCTGGCCGCCGTACCTGCCGTTCTCATGGGCATTTATCAATACGGAGCGCCGGCGCTGGGTGTGATCACATTTTCCATATCCTGTGCCATGATCTGGGAGCTGGTCATGAACCTGATCATGAAGCGTCCCATCAGCATCAGCGACGGCAATGCCGCCGTCATCGGCCTGATGATCGGCATGCTTCTTCCCGCCGCCACCCCGTGGTGGGTGGTGCTCATCGGCACATTCCTGGCCATTGTGGTGGGGAAACAAATTTACGGTGGCATCGGCTGCAATCCACTTAATCCCGCTCTGGTGGCCATCGCCATGCTCCTTCTTTCCTGGAAAGGGATCATGGACTTTAACGAAGCACTGCTCAATTACGAACTGGGATTTCCCATGACATATCCCCTGGCCACTCTGAAATATTTCGGTGTGGAGGCCATTTCGAATTTCGGTGCGGGGGGGCTGCTGATGGGCTCCCAAATCGGAGGCATCGGGTCCACTTTCGGTCTCGGCCTGATGATCGGAGGAATCTACTTGATTCTTAGAGGCTTTATCCGCTGGGAAATCGCCCTTTCCTATCTTGCGGGCGTCTTTTTTACGGCCCTTATTTTTAACGCGGCAAAACCGGACGTTTATGCCGGACCGTTTTTTCATCTCTTAACAGGATACACATTGATCGGAGCTTTTTTTCTGGTCACCGAAGATTCCTCTTCCCCGGTAAATTTTATTCCAATGCTCATATACGGCGGACTGGCGGGATTTCTCACGGTGCTCATTCGAAACATCGGCGCCATGGTGGACGGTGTGGTATTTGCCATTCTGATGCTGAATCTCGCAAATCCGTTACTGGATAAGATCAGGCCCAAAGCCCTTGGAAAGGAGATGGAAAATGCGTGACATGTTTAAACTGTTCATTGTGATCGTGGTTTTCAGCGTCGTCTCCGGGGGCGTACTGGCCGCTGTTCGAAATGCCACAAAGGATCGCATCGAGTATCAGCAGCTTGTCTTCGTCAAAGGCCCCGCTATCAACCTCATCATGGAGGGCTGCGCCAACAACCCGCTGCAGGACCGTTTTAAGATGAAAGACAAGGACAAGGAAAGAGATTTCTTTGTTGGGGAGTTTGACGGCAAAAAGGATGTGGTTGCCTTTGAAACTTACGGGAAGGGATTTGGGGGCGATATCGGCGTCATCACGGCAGTCAATGTGGACACGGATAAAATCGTCGGCGTAGCCGTGACCACTCACAGTGAAACCCCCGGCGTCGGGGCAAGAACAAAATCAGACCCTGATTTTCGCAAACAATTCAGTGGGCAACCCATTACCGACGTCTTCAAGGTCAAAGCCGATGGAGGTCAGATCGATGCCGTCAGTGGCGCCACCATCTCCTCACGCGGGGTCTCTGCCGCCGTTGTTCAGGCAGGCGAAATTTACAAGCGTTTGAAGAACGATCTCATAAAAAAAATGAAAGCGTCTAAAGGATAGGGGGGATCATCGGTTATGGCAAAAACGGTTGTTCAGGAATTCACCAAAGGGCTCTGGGCTGAAATCCCGCCCTTTCGACTGGTGCTGGGGCTGTGCCCCACGCTGGCTGTGACCAAGGGGGTGGAAAACGGTATCGGGATGGGTGTGGCCACCACATTCGTACTCGTTTGTTCCAATGTTCTCATTTCAATGCTTCGGAATTCCATCCCTAAAAAGGTGCGAATTGCTTGCTTCATCGCAGTCATCGCCACCTTCGTGACGGTTGTAGAGCTGTTGATGCAGGCCTACACATACCCGCTGTTCCTCAGTCTGGGAATCTTCATTCCCCTGATCGTGGTGAACTGTATTCTGCTGGGGCGGGCGGAAGCTTTTGCCGCCAAGCACAAGGTGCTTCCCTCCCTTGCCGACGGACTCGGCATCGGTCTCGGGTATACCCTGGCCTTGGGCGCTCTGGGCAGTATTCGAGAGATCTTAGGCTCCGGCACATTTTATGGCATGCCCGTATTCGGACCGTCTTTTCAGCCCTTTTCTTTCATGGTTCAGGCGCCGGGTGCATTTGTGTGCCTTGGGCTCATGTTGTGCATCATGAATATGTTGGGCAAAAAATAAAAATTAATCGCTCAATCTAAGGAGTGAATGATGACCGACTACCTTATTCTGATTATCAGTTGTATTTTCGTCAACAATATCCTGTTGATGCAGTATCTCGGGAACTGCCCTTTCCTGGGCGTCTCCAAACGGATGGAAACGGCCACGGGCATGGCCATGGCGGTTATTTTTGTATTGGTCATGGCAGGTTCCATCACCTGGGTTGTGGACAATTTCCTGTTAAAGCCCTTTGGTCTGGAATACCTGAGAACCCTGACATTTATTCTGGTAATCGCATGTTTGGTGCAGTTCGTGGAAATGTTCCTGCGCAAATCCATTCCCACGCTCTATGCGGGCCTCGGCATATTTCTGCCCCTCATTACCACCAACTGTGCCGTAATGGGCGTCTGCCTTATCAACATCATGGAGGAGTACAACTTCATGCAGGCACTGGTTGCTTCTTTCGCCTACGCCGTTGGATTTGGCCTGGCCCTGGTTCTTTTCGCAGGCCTTCGCGAGCGAATTGTTCTAGCCCGGGTGCCGAAACCCCTGCAGGATACCTCCATCGGCCTGGTAACCGCGGGGATGCTTTCCCTGGCATTTTTCGCCTTTAAAGGGATGGTTTAGAAAGTCTTTCCTGGAATATAAACGCGCAAAACGGGATTTCCAAACGCACGGAAAATCCCGTTTTTTATTGGCAGTTATTGATTTACCCTTGAACCCGTTTTACAATGCGCGTCATTCTAGGGCGGTATTTCCGGTTGGCCCCCGGCGTCTTGTCAAAATATCGCAGAATCAGAAAGGCGGCAGCCATGGCCAGAAACCCCAGCACAACGGAACAGCCTGTGGCGTTTAACCCCAGACGGGGCGCCAGAAGCGTTCCGCCCACATAGGCACCGCCGATGAGCGCCGCAACAGGAATAAAATAGACATAGAGTGATAGGACCAGAAAAGTCCCGGAGGGTATGCTGATCTCCACCAAGTCCTTCTCTTTTGCTCTCAGGTGATTGTCCACTTCAACGGCCATGGGTTTTCCTTTGTGCACATCGCATGAATCGCGGGATTCACATGACGCACATGAAGAACTCCTCTGGATTTTCACCGTGGCCTTTCGTCCTGAAATTTTGTCAATAATACCCCGTTCGGTAATCATGTGTGGT